>SKIA01000065.1 GCA_007116645.1 Candidatus Woesearchaeota archaeon | reverse complement strand
CCGTGTCTATAAAAAGGTTCAGTCAAGACAGCGCCCTTGAGCGCATCCATTGTTGCATTTCATGACTTCTCGATTGCCTTGATTTGATTCACAAAAGGAATCGCACGTTCCTTGAATGCCTGTGCACGTGCTCTGGTAAAATCCTTGCCAGACGTTGCCATCGCTGCAGTATGGCTGTCCAAAGAATCCTGTCGGGCCGCAATCGCTGTTCTGTGTGCATGTTGTAGGAAGGCCCAGGTCTTCACAGCTTACTGGTTGTGATGTAAATATAAGAAATAACAATCCTATTCCGATTATGATAGAAAGAGCTATAGTGGTGACTATGAGTGTTGTACTGTATTTCTTGGACATTGAAAGTGCTAAATAATGTCTTCTTCAGCGATGACCATGAAGTCGCCCATAGCAATGACTGCTGAGAATGGGATGAGCAAGTCTCCTTCGCGTGATCGCTCAAGGTCTAGCTTTTCAGTGTATGCAGTAGCGTTTGATAAGACGAGGTGAATAAGTTCTCCTGAGCGCGTCTCGAACACAATGTCGCCGACTTCTCCAAAGCGTTTTCCTGTCTTTGAAACTACTGTCTTTCCAAGCAACTGTTTTGAGAATCGCTTCTCGTCTTTTCCGCTATTCATATCTGCTGGCATACTGTAAGTAACAGGCGCGTGGGAGTATTTAAAGGTTATGCTCTCTTGCGGTGCTTTCTTAAAGAATTACATCTCTCTTGTTGTATGGATGTTCAAGAAAAAGTTGCGCTTATTGCGCGCAACACCCAAGAAGTAGTTAGCGTTGATGAACTTGAGGCAGTGTTTGCCAGAAAAGACCATCCGCATGCCTATATCGGCTTTGCGCCAACGGGAGCTATGCACGTTGGGCACATGATTCCTATTCGTAAAATTGTTGATTTTCTCAAAGCAGGCTGTGAGTTCACGTTTCTCATTGCTGACTTGCACGCATACCTTGATGACAATAAGAGTCCTTGGGAGCTCTTGGATGCGCGCTTTGAAGTCTATAAACAATCCACTATGGGTATCTTAGAAGCGTTTGGCGCTCCCTTAGAGCGCGTAAACTTTGTTCGCGGTTCAGACTTTGAGTTTGAGCGATCGTACATGGAAAACGTTCTTCAGATGGTTGGGGACGTGACACTCAACAGAGCAAAACGTGCTGCTTCTGAAGTTGTTCGGTTCAAAGAAGATCCTAAACTTGGTGGTTTTGTCTATCCACTCTTACAAATCGAGGATGTGTACGCACTTAAAGCAGATATTGCTCTTGGCGGTATTGATCAACGCGGTATTTACATGCTTGGTCGAGACCTTGCTCCGCGCTTAAACCGTGAAAAGTACGTGTGCGTTTTTACTCCTCTGCTTCCTGGGTTGACGGGTGCGAAAATGTCGAGCAGTGATGCTTCGTCAAAGATTGAGTTGCTTGACGATGAAAAGACTGTTTCCAAAAAAGTAAACAAAGCGCACTGCCCTGCCGGTGAGGTCGAAGGCAACGGCGTTCTCGCATTTTTAGAGCATGTCGTGTTTCCGCTTAAAGTGGATGCCGGTGAGGAGTTTATCATTGAGCGCCCAGAAAAATTTGGTGGAAATGTTTCATTTTCCTCGTACGCTGCTCTTGAGGAACAATTCGTTTCTGGCGCATTGCACCCTGCTGACGTCAAGCAAGGCCTGGCTCAAGAACTTACTGTGCTCTTAGCGGTCGTGCAAAAACGACTTTCTGCTGATTTGATGCGTAGCGCGTATCCAGAATAATTTTTTATTTCAGAGAGGAGTTTCGTTTTATTATTATTTAACGAATGTTGTTGAGCAGCATGCTTATAAATTATGCCTCATTCATAGAGTTAATGAGTACAAACCCTGAGAATGGTAAAGCTGATAACACTTCTGACAGCATTGTATATGACTACACCGTTAACACTGCAGAGCTAGAAGAAGAAAATCAGCTTCTTCGGCAAAGCGTTGCTCAATTACGTGCAGAACTTGATCGCTACCGCACGCCTCCGCTTATGGTGTGTGAGCTCTCAGAACAAATAGAAGAAGGATGGGTCATCAAGATACCCAACGGTAACAAATTCTACACCACAGTTGGAAAAGACGTTTCTGGCCTTCAAACAGGAGACACGGTCTTGTGTGAGCAAAAAAATCTGTCCATCGTTAAGAAAATTGCTGCTGACAAAAAATTCAATGTAGAACAATTCTCAATTATTTCAAAACCATCAATTACGTTCGATGACATCGGAGGTCTTGCTGAGCAAATCAACGAGATCAAAGAAGTTGTTGAACTACCACTCAAAAAGCCAGAGTTGTTCCGAGAGCTTGGTATTCAACCGCCAAAAGGAGTCTTACTCTATGGTGAGCCAGGAACAGGAAAGACCTTGCTTGCAAAAGCAGTAGCAAACTCATCAGACGCTTGCTTTATCGAAATCACTGGCTCAGAACTCGTGCAGAAATTTATTGGTGAAGGAGCAAAAATGATCAAAGAGATTTTCCAGCTCGCACGAGAGCGCGCACCAAGCATTATCTTTATCGATGAAATAGATGCTCTTGCCTCAAAGCGTATCGAGATTGGAACTTCTGGTGAACGAGAAGTACAACGAACCTTTATGCAGCTTCTTGCAGAACTCGACGGCTTTAAACCACTCGGCGACGTCAAACTCATCGCGGCAACAAACAGAAAAGATATTCTTGACCCAGCAATCGTTCGTCCAGGACGCTTTGACAGACTTATTCACATTCCTCTCCCAGATGAAGATGGTATCAGAGGCATATTTACTATTCACACCAAGAGCATGAAGCTCTCACCAAAAATCAACAAGGACGCTGTTATTGCTCGTATTCAAGAAGAAAACTTCACCGGAGCAGAAATTCGTGCTGTGTGTACTGAAGCTGGATACCTTGCTATTCGTGAAGACCGCACCAAGATTGAGCAAAAAGACTTTGAAGAAGCAATCACTAAAGTCTTGCGCCAAGAAAAAGAAGAAGGTGCGGATTACTTGCGCATGTTTGGATAAGCAACATTTAAGTATTGCTTTCTCCAGTATTATACATGGATGTAAAGCTAGAAACCAAGGTAAATCGTTTTGCTAAACCACTTGCTATTGGAGCACTCGTCGTTGCAGGGGTATATTTTTCCACCCAGAGCGACACTGTTCGTGAAGGTGTTACGGCGGTGCGTGAGGTTATTGTAGAGCAAGCATACAACCATCGTCCAGACCTTACTTGGCCGCACGCAAGAGAACTTTATCGACGGTGAGTCGATTGGCTGTTGTGAGAGTATAGTTAAGGTCCATAAATCATATCATTCATTGTTGTTTTTTAATCCGTTCTTAGTTTTCGCAAGCAAGTGCGCATAGAAGACTATCGGAGAATGAAGATTGGCAAAAAAATAATGGACAGGGTATTTGATTTTGCAAAAGAAAGAGATTGCCAATACGTATTTTTAGCTTTTGGAAAAGAAAGAGTTCCAGCACACAAATTCTGCAAAAACTTTGGATTTGATGAATACGCATTTCATTACAAAAAAAGCATTTAATCTAGCGCTCTGCCGTGTTTCTTGTACTTATGATTTGGCGTCTTTCGCTTGTAAATACTTTCTGATAACAGCAAAGACGTCTCGCAAGTCATTTGATTCAACAATTATATCTGCTGCTTGACGTACAGTTTCGTCATCGGTGTTAAATGCGATAGCAAGCCCTACTATCTTGAACGCTTCTACATCATTGGTTGAGTCACCAACATAAATTATTTCGTCAAGTGCCACATCATGGTCTTGTGCTAAGTGTTTCACAATGCGCGCTTTTTCTTCATACCCAACTCCCACTGGCCACAAGAATTCCCCAGTTACTTTGTTGTCTTTGATGACAAGCTCGTTTGCAAATACGTGGTCGACTCCAAACGCAGCGTCTATTCTTCGTGCAGCACGCATACTGCCGCCGCTAATAATTGCTGAAATGAATTGCTGCTTTTTGATAAACAAAAACAGTTCGTCAATTCCGTTCATTAGTGGGACTTGCTCGCACATCTCAATGTACGGAGTTGCATCTTTACCCTTCCAAAGACGTCCAACAACCTCTTGAACCAACGTATCGTAGTCTGAATACAAGTATTGTTCAGTGAGTTTTTTGCCTTCTTCGAGTGTCCCAAATGCTTTATGCACTTCCATCCAAGTATTTCTGGTATCATCCAAAAGGACTCCGTCCATGTCCATGCAGATCATTTTGAACGTCATTTTACTTGGATGTCAATGCTCCATCGGTGAATTCCTGGTCCAAGGTTTCCACACTTTACGATGTCTAAAATGCTCGCTTGTCGTCCTAATTCAGCGATACGGCCAGGAAGTGTTTTCGCAAATGCCTGAACTTCTTCTTCGGAAGAAAAGTGATACAAATGAATTGTCGCACCAGGATTACATGCAGGAACTGCGACGTCAAGAAAGTCTTGTGCGGTGTGTGGTAGTGGCATGGTGATCCGATCAAATGTTCCCAGCGTTGAAACGACTTCTCGCACGTCTCCTTGGATAACTTGTACGTTTGCCACTTTGTTTTGTAACACGTTTTTTTCAGCAAAGCCGTGTGCTTTTCTGTTGAGTTCTACACCGATTATTTCTTTTGGATGCGCAAGTTTTGCAATCACCAAGGGAAAGGGCGCAATGCCAGAGAACATAGCGAGCACGCGTTCATCTTCGTGCACAAGCTCTGCAACGCGCTTTCGTTCAGTGGCTGAACGTACTGAATAGTATGTTTTTCTGATGTCAAGTGAGAGTCGAACACCATTTTCTATGACTGCTGTTTCAAAGCGCTCTTCTCCTGCAAGGTGCTTATAATCCTGAAGTCGTAGCTCTCCTTGATGTGCTCCATCTTTTCGCACCACTACGTTCACTGCAGGTTGCGTCTCAAGTAATGTCTGAGCAATCACTGATTCTTTGTGTCGCAGCTCTTCATCAATTTCAAGTATTGCGATATCTCCCACGAGGTCGTAGGCGGTCTTGAGGTTTTCAAATTCTTCTTCTGATAGTTCTTTTTCAAGAGCTTCTCGCAGACTAGGTGCGGGTTCTGGTCTTGCTTTGAGAGCAATTTCTACGACGTCATATTCATCAACTGCTCGAATTACTGGTATGTATAGGTGTCCCCCTTCTTTTTTTGGGATGCGAGTGTAATCAATTGCTTGTTGCGCGTCAAGCGCTTCTCGAATGGTTTGCGCTTCTTTAAGCGGTGCACGTACAGCTAAATCCATACAGGGTGTGGAGCTGGTATAGTTTAATAACTCTCCCCAAAAACATATAACTTAGCTTATTCACAAAATGTCATGTGCGGGATTTTTGGCTATATTGGCTCACAGCAAGCATGTCCGCTACTGATTCAAGGTCTTGAGCGACTTGAATATCGTGGTTATGACAGCGCTGGCGTCTGTGTAAAAGACATTGATTTACAAGTTGTAAAACAAGAAGGACGTGTTGGTGACTTAAAGCAACTCCCCTCCGTCTCCAAGCTAAAAGGCACGCTTGGCATCGCTCATACTCGCTGGGCAACGCACGGCGCTCCAGTAAAAAAGAATGCCCATCCGCACCTTTCCAAATCGTTTGCAATTGTGCATAACGGAATTGTTGAAAATCATGGCACACTACGTCTTATGCTTGAGCAAGAAGGGTTTGAGTTTGTTTCTGATACTGACTCTGAAGTGCTTGCTCATTTAATTGAGCATGTCTATGCAGGGGATGTCGTGTCGGCTGTTTCTCAGGCACTTTCTTTAGTTGAGGGCGCTGTTGGTCTTGCAGTACTTTCTCAAGAGTATGACTCGATTGTTGTTGCTCGCCGTGGTTCACCAATGATAATTGGTGTTGGCAAGGATGAGTTGTTTATCTCGTCAGATGCCGCAGCAGTTCTTCCTCACACACGCTCAGTAGTGTATCTTAAGGAGGGTCAAATTGCTCTTCTTTCTCGCTCCGGATACGAAGTAGTTGATGCTAGTAGTGGTGTGTCGGTTCACCCTGAGGTTGAACGAATTTCGTGGACTCTTGAGCACATCGAAAAGGGAGGCTATCCGCACTTTATGCTTAAAGAAATTTTTGAGCAACCAAGAACCATTGCTGAAGCTCTTCGTGGACGGCTAACAGATAAGGGTGTGCAACTATCTGTTGATGTTTCTGGCGTTGAGCGCATTGTGATTGTTGCTTGCGGTACGAGTTGGCACTCAGGACTTATTGGCAAGTACTTAATTGAACGTCTTGCGCGTGTTCCTGTGGAAGTTGATTACGCTTCTGAATTTAGATATCGCGAACCCGTGCTTTCTCCCAAAGATTTAGTTGTAGTTATTTCTCAATCTGGAGAAACCGCGGATACACTTGCAGCATTGCGTCTTGCTAAACGTGTTGGTGCAAAGACTCTCGGCTTGGTGAATGTTGTTGGATCAACAATCGCACGAGAGGTTGACTCAGGTATTTTTCTTCGTGCAGGTCCTGAGATTGGTGTTGCGAGCACAAAAGCGTTTACTTCTCAAGTAGCATGCTTGTCTTTGCTCGCGCTTAAGTTGCGCGAGGATAAGGGCATGCCTATTGCTCGGTTTGCTGCTGAGTTACTTTCTCTTCCTGAGAAGGTCTCTTCTGTTCTTGAACTTTCTGAGAGTATCAAAAAGCTTGCAGAGGAGTTTGTTTCTGAGAAAAACTTTTTGTATCTTGGTCGGGGAACGAACTTTCCGTTAGCACTTGAAGGTGCATTAAAGCTCAAGGAGATTTCTTATATTCATGCTGAGGGATATCCTGCTGCTGAGATGAAGCACGGGCCTATCGCACTTATTGATGAGCATATGCCGGTGTTTTTTATTGCGACAAAGGACTCTTCGTATGAAAAAGTCGTTTCTAACATGCAAGAAGTCCGCTCTCGTGGGGGACGCATTGTTGCTTTGGTAAGTAGTGTTGATGCCGAGGTCTCTAAACTGGCCGATCATATCATTGTTGTTCCGTATGCTTCTGAGGAATTATCTGTAGTGGTGAATGCTATTCCGTTGCAGTTATTTGCGTATCACGTTGCAAACCTTAAGGGTCTTGATGTTGATAAACCAAGAAACCTTGCTAAAAGTGTGACTGTCGAATAGGTTTAGAAGAACTCTGAGAGGCCTTTTTGTTGTTTTGCTATGGTGAGCTTGTCAAGCGCGCTTGTTACGCGCTCTGCTGAGAATTCAAACTCGTCAACTAATAAGTTCATAACTGCTTCACGGTCAATTTTTTTCCACTTAATTTCATACTTTTCTGTAGTGGGCATGTCGTTGATGACTCCATAAACAGTTTCCCAAGATACTTCTTGGTGTTCATCCCACTTTGCTTCAGAAAATATTTTCTCAAGATCATCTCCGTGTTCTTTGACAAGCTTCAGGCTTTTTTTTGGTCCAAGGCCTTTGATGCCTTTGGGGTTAAAGTCTGTTCCCACAAGCATTCCAAGCGCGATGAGTTGTGTTTGCGATATTTCTAGTCGTTCAAGTTCTTTTTCTAAAGTAATTATTTCTGGATTGATGGTGTAGTAACTTGATGTTCCTGGCCGTTTTCTTTTTCCTGAGATGGAAAGGTTTCGAAGCATTTTTGGCGCTCCAAACAATAAGCAGTCCATGTCTTGGCTGACCACAAAGTCTGCGTTGCCGTCTTGCACCATGCGTGCTGCTTGTGCTTCTGCTTCTGATGGTGCAACTAGCCAGGGTATTCCCAAAGCGTCTAAGAGTTGTTGTGATTCTTTGACCATGTCTTTTGTGAGCACTGCAGTTCTTCCAGCATATTTTTTCATTCCTGCAATGTCTTCTTCTTGTTCTGCTTTAGCAAGGTGCTTTGCTGCTTGTTGCTTGACGCTTTTTCTTCTTGCAATCTCTGCTGCTTTGAGATCTGGTGTTTTTCCATCGTATACGAACACGAGTTTGTGTTGGTGTCCCATGAAATTGCTAATTCGAGAAAATAATCCTACCATGTGACTGGTGGTTCTTCCTTTACTGTTTTTCAGAGGTGTTCCGTCTCGCGTCCTAATTGTTGTTAAAAACTGATACAGCATGTTGTATGCGTCGACCACGAGCACGCGGTGTGCGAGTTCTTCTACTGCGGTTTCTTCTCCGTCAAGTAAACTGCTAATTGCTGTTCCCAAGTTCCACCACCATTATTTCTTGTAGTTCTTTGTTTTCTTTTGCTTTTTTTGTTACTGTGCCGGTTGTGATGTATAGCGCGGGTAGCATCTTGCTTTTTGCGGTAAGAATTGCTGCTGCAAGGTCTCCGTCGTTTGAGCTCTTCTTGCTTTTTGCTTTACAATAATATTTAATGTTGCCAACTGATGTTGGAAGTTGTATGATTGCGTCTATCTCGCTGTTTTTTCGTACTTCTTCGAATTTACTTGCAACAATTCTTTTTTCTTTAAAGTAAGCGAGTAGTTGTTTTGCAAAGTCGCTTTCTGCTTCAATTTTCGTTAGTGGTTGTTGCTGTTCTTTTGGTTTATCAACAGCTTTCTTAACAGGCTCTTGTTGTTGTGGAGTAACGGGTTCTGGTGCGATTCGCTGCTCAACCGGTCTAGCAGGCGCTTCTTGAGGAGGCGTAACTGCTTCTTCTACAACAGGTGTTTTTGGTTCTGCAACGCCCAGTAATTCTCTGATATGCGTTTGCGCTTGCTCTGCGCTTAACATGTACCATCGATAGAATGTTTCTTCTCCTTGCGAAGTTTTTACTTGTACAGGTTTTGCAAAGTCTTTGATGTTTTGGAGCGCTACGCGTGTGAGTGGGTCTTGCTCGCTTGCTCTCATTACTTTTTCTTGTTTGAGCCGGTGTGCTACTCGTCGATCTTTTTCGTTATGGTTGTCAATGAGCGCTTCGAGCTTAGGTATATGTTCGGGTGTGTATGCAAAGCTTGATGATCCCAGTTGTACGTGGGTCATGCGGACTTTTCCTTCTCGCGCAAGGTCTGAGAGGTAGATGTTTACCATCATGCTGTCTGGTTGGTTGAGTCGTTGTTTGATTTTGTTTGCAACGACGGGTCCGAGTTCGCGGACAGCTTTGAGAACGTCTTCTTGTGTTATGCGCATAAAGGTGTTTGGTGGTGTGCGCTATTTATTGGTTGCGCTTACTCAACAAGAACTTGCTTTGAGATGTTTACTTCTGAAATAATCATTGCTGGAACCATGATGTATTTTTTTTGTGTGTCTAGCAATTTTAGCACTCCGTGTTTGAAGCTTACAAATCCGCCTGTAATCTCTTTTGTTGTTCCAAATCGTAGTCGTGCGATGGGGTGGCTGTGACTGAGCATCACTTGCACTTCATCTCCTGGGTTTGCGCCTGAAAAAACTGTTACTCCTTCTTTTAGTCCTGTGTGGTTCATAGTATATTGAGTTGGCACTAGTTATTAAATCCTAGGGTCGGACCCAGCGGATCTCGTAGTATGTAACGTCTCCTTCGTCGTCAACGATGCCTATCATGAGGCGTTTTTTTGTTGAGTGCGCTACGCGGTTTTTTGCCGCAAACTCATACCACGTGAGTTGTTCTCCTTCGTGTACTGGATAAACCACCCATCGTGCGTGGTCTTCTCCGGGCTTTATGCCTCTGTCGTAGACGCGAAAGTCTGCTCCGAATTTAAGTGCTGTTTTGACCACGTATCCACGGTTTCTCATGTCTTTGAAAATGGCGTATCGTACCCAAAAATTAGGTTCTACTTTTCGTGCTTTTCTGAGGTAGTTTTCAAACGCTACTGGTTTGTTTTTTCCGTCGTAGATTTCTATGCGTCCTTTTTCTTGCAGGTATAGTCCTTCTTGAAGGCTGAGTTGGAGTTTTCCGTCTTCTAGGATGACTCCGTATGCGCTTTGCGCGTTAAGGTCTCGTGCTTCATCTGTTGGGTCGATCAAGACGCGTTCTCTTGCAAGACTTGCTTTGAGTGGTTGTTTGCGCGGTTTTTCTACTTCTTCGCTCATACTCTTGGTGTGTTGGTGTGATTTAAAAAAGAACCGACTTTCTCGCTTTAGTATACTAGTAGTTTATTTTCCATATCTCTTTAAAACGTCTTTTGACCATATACCCCTAATTTCCTAAGGGAAATCCACCCGATCACGCTCCCAAAGAGGAGCTGACGAAGGTATGGTCCATGCCAGTTACAAAAAAACCTGCTAAGAAGGCGGCAACAAAAAAAGCGGCTCCTAAGAAAGTTGCTAAAAAGCCAGCCAAAAAGCCTGCAGCTAAAAAAGCCGCAGCAAAGAAACCAGCAGCAAAAAAGACGGTGAAGAAAGCGACTCCTAAGAAAGTTGCTAAAAAAGTTGCTCCTAAAAAGGCAGCTAAAAAGGCAGTTAAGAAAGCAGCCCCTAAAAAGGCAGCAAAAAAGCCTGCAAAAAAAGCCGTTAAAAAGGCAGCTCCTAAGAAAGTTGCTAAAAAACCTGCTGCAAAGAAGCCTGCTAAAAAAAGATAAATCATCCAAAATAGCTAAAATAGCTTCTTAATTTGTTTTTTGTTTTTTATTCTCTCTTATTTCGCTTAAAGAATGTTTTTCACAAGTTTTTTAAGCAAATAAAGCAACTATGTTCACATCCCGATCTGTGGATGGGGGTGATGTACATGGCTCCAAAAAAACCAGCAAAAGGTGCAGGTAAGAAGAAATAATTCTTCTTAATTATCAGGCAACTGAATCCTTTTTCGCTTTTTTTTCCTTACGATTTTTAAACCATCGCTCAATCTTAGTCCTATGAAGTTGTGTTTTCTCGGAACAGGGGCTATGGTGCCAACAAAACAACGGAACGTCTCAAGCGTCCTCTTGGAGTACGAAGGAGAGTTCTTATTGTTTGATTGCGGAGAAGGAACACAACGCCAGATGAATCTAGCAGGTTATAACAGAACAAAAGTGTCTCGCGTTCTTATCACTCATTGGCACGGCGATCATGTATCAGGTCTTATTGGTCTTATTCAAACAATAGGAAACATTCCTGAGCCCGGAACACTGCAAATTATTGGCCCTATAGGTACAAAACAGCACATGCATCATTTGGTGCGAGCAATGTCGTTTGACCATCGTCTTACGCTTGATATTGTTGAAGTTGAAGGCGTCAAACCAGAAGTAGTGGTGGATGAAAAACGATACACTATTTCAGCAGCAGCAGTTGAGCATGGCATTCCTTGTCTTGCGTTCGCATTTAAAGAAAAAGATGTGCGCCGCTTTGATATGGAAACAGCTGCGTCCTACGGTGTTTCTCCTGGGCCGCAAATGGGCAAACTCCAACGAGGAGATACGTTAACCATTAATGATAAACAAGTTACTCTTGAGATGGTAACATATGTTCAGAAGGGTCGCAAAGTGGTGTACGTTATGGATACATCAGTTACTGACAACGCGATTCGTATCGCAGAAGATGCGGACGTGTTAATTTGCGAATCAACATTTTTATCATCTGAACACCAAGAAAAAGCAGAGGAGTATGGACATTTGTCAGCAAAGGATGCTGCGTTTATTGCGCGAAATGCAAATGTGAAAAAACTTGTCATCACACATTTTTCTCAACGATACTTCGACACGACTCCGCTTTTAGAAGAAGCACAAGCAGTGTTTGATAACTCGATTGCTGCGTATGATTTCTTAGAACTTGAAGTTGAACGAGCTTAGTTTCCTTGCCGAATAGCAAGCTTGACATCTTCTTCTTTTACTGTTTTTCTTCCAGCGTGATCTGCAAACTTTGCTGCCCGCTCACCATACTTTGCCGCAAGTGTTTCGCAAATGTCTTTGAGTTCTTGTTTTGCATCTTCTGCGATGCGTTCAGCACCTGCTTTTTCTATGATGCGCTCCATAGCTGCGAGTGGAATGCTTCTTTCTGCCATTCGATAGGAAAAGTAGTCCACCTATTTAAGCGTGTTGTTGGCCAAACGGAAGGTAAATAGCTGTTTCCCACTGGACATTTGCCCAGAGTTATTTTAAAGTAGTACTTCCAAATTATCCTATGCTCATCGTCCGATGTCCTCATTGTGGAAACACACAAAAGACTGCTCCAAAGAATGTTTCCTCTGCAGTAAAGCGATGTGTATATTGTGGCAAGTCATTTAAGGTGCACTCGGGCCCACGAAATTCCCGTATTATTCGTGACTTGGCCCCTGCAAAAAACCATGTTGCATTCTCTTCATACAGTTAGTTTCTCTATAGAAAATAATACTTTAATACTATATAGAAAATTAATCAATGCGATAAAAGTCACTGAAACCTTTGAATTCTGCACTTTCAGCGCTCCTCAACACCACTTAGCAAAGCCGAAGATTTATAAACAAAAACCCTGTTTCACACTATAATGGAAGAGCAACAAATTTCTGAGCGAATTATCGAAGACGAAATGAAACACGCATACATGGCATACGCTATGAGCGTCATCGTCGGACGCGCCCTTCCAGATGTGCGCGACGGACTCAAACCAGTCCACAGAAGAATCCTCTACGCTATGAGCGACATGGGGATGCGCCACAACCAACCCTACAAGAAAAGCGCAAGAATCGTAGGTGAGACGCTGGGTAAATACCACCCACACGGAGACTCAGCAGTCTACGAAACAATGGTGCGCATGGTGCAAGACTTTGCACTTCGCTACCCGCTTATTGACGGACAAGGAAACTGGGGATCAGTAGATGGCGACGGAGCAGCAGCAATGCGTTACACTGAATCACGCCTTGCAAAAATATCCCAAGAACTATTACAAGACCTTGACAAAGATACTGTTGACTGGGCAGAAAACTTTGACGCAAGCCTCAAAGAACCAACTGTACTTCCAACCAGCATTCCAAACCTTCTCATCAATGGCTCTTCAGGAATTGCTGTGGGGATGGCAACAAATATGCCACCACACAACCTCACTGAAGTAGCAAATGCGGCTATTGCATACCTTGAAAATCCTGACATAGAAATCGCTGAACTCATGACGCACCTTCCCGGACCAGACTTTCCTACAGGAGGAGTTATTTGCGGACGTCAAGGAATTTATGACGCATACACCACAGGCCGCGGACGCGTAATCCTTCGCGGAGTCATCAAGCGAGAAACACACAAAGACCGCGAACGACTTATTATCACAGAAATTCCGTACCAAGTTGCAAAAGCATCATTGATTGAACAAATTGCAGACCTTGTTAGAGACAAGCGTATCGAAGGAATCTCTGATATGCGCGACGAATCAGACCGACAAGGTATGCGCGTGGTTATAGAACTCAAGCGAGATGCAAGCCCAGAAATTGTTGAGAACGGACTCTTCAAGTATACGCGATTGCAACAAACCTTTGGCGTTATCAACTTAGCAATTGTCAACAAACGACCAGAAGTACTTCCCGTTCTTGAACTCATAAGACACTACCTTGAGCACCGAACAGAAGTTATCAAGCGCCGCACAGCATTTGACCTGCGAAAAGCAGAAGAAAGAGCACACATCCTTGAAGGACTGCTCATCGCCCTTGCAGACATTGATGACGTTATCGCGCTCATCAAGAAAAGTGATGACGCAAAAATTGCCAAAGAAGGACTGACCACAAATTACTCACTCACAGAAGTACAAGCGGACGCGATCCTTGCAATGCAGCTTCAACGCCTAACGGGTCTTGAACAAGGAAAAATCAAGGACGAGCACGCACAACTACAAGCACTTATTGCAGACCTCAAAGATATTCTCGCACGTCCTGAGCGCGTCAAAGAAATAATCAAAACAGAACTTGATAGTCTCAAAGACACCTACGGCGACAATAGAAGAACGCTCATCGACGATACAGATATCGACATTGACATCGAAGACCTTATCGAAGAAGAAGACATGGTGGTAACCATCAGCCACGCCGGATACATTAAGCGCCTACCAGTAGAAACCTACCAAGCACAACGTCGAGGTGGCGTAGGGGTGATTGGTGCAACCACAAAAGAAGGCGACTTTGTTGAACACTTATTTGTTGCAAACACACACAGTTACTTGCTCTTCTTTACAAACAAAGGCCAAGTCCTCTGGAAGAAAGTCTATAAGATTCCTGAATCAAGCAGAACTGCTCGCGGAACGCCTGTCGTAAACCTTGTAGAACTAGATAAGGACGAGCAAGTATCAGCAGTTATTCCGGTCAGCGAGTTCTCAGATGATAAATTCTTGGTGTTCGCAACCGCTCAAGGCTACATCAAAAAAACAGTATTGTCAGCGTACTCGCGGCCAAGACAAGGTGGTATTCACGCAATCAAACTCGAAGACGGTGATGATCTCGTGCGAGTCATCCTTACAGATGGAGCACAAAACCTCCTTCTCGCATCAAAACAAGGACAAGCAATCCATTTCGCAGAGTCTGACGTGCGCTCCATGGGGCGGGTATCTCGCGGAGTCATAGGCATGAAGTTACGAAAAGGAGACGAAGTCATTAGCTTATGTCACGCTGAGCCTGAAACCACAGTTCTTACTGTCACACAAAACGGCTTTGGTAAACGCACAGACATTGACGAGTACAGAATGCAATCCCGTGGAGGCTTTGGCGTAAGAAACATTATTACAAGCCCAAGAAACGGCCCTGTGTGCCAAGTGCGCGTCGTGCAAGATAACGATGACTTGCTCTTGATATCAACCAAAGGAATTGTGATGCGCACGTCAGCTATTGAGATATCAAAAATCGGCCGCTCAACACAAGGGGTTCGCGTCATGCGATTGCGCGATGGTGACTCTGTTTCCACAGTCGCAAAAGTGCTTATCGAGGAATAGCTTTTTATTCTCGAGCACGTAAGAAAGAGTATGGCAGAGGTGAGTGAGGTGCCAGAAGAACCAAAACAGAGTTCTCCTGAGCCAACAGAACAATTAGAGCAGAGTTCTCAAGCAGAAACGACTCAAGAACATCGAAAAGATCTCGTAGAACTAGACCTTATTTTAGAAGAACTTTCATCCCTTCTCGTGTTGTGCGAAGAAACATTAACAGCGTGCAAGAGTTTAAAGCACCAAGAGACTGTTCAGCGACAACTCAAAAGCTACGCTTCAGGACTCGTTGGTGTTGCTACATGTTTGCAACACCTAAATGATTTCCGTCGCCTCATTCCATCCGTTGTTGAGCGTGCACAAACAACGCGCACAGCCCTCATTACTGCTCGTGGTGGAGAAGAAGACGCGCTAGTAAGTGAAGAAGCACGCGTCTTATCGGCTGTTGAGCAAACAAAGGAAACAATCGTGCAATCAATAGGAGCGCTTGAAGGCGTACTTTCTGGGGCTCGTCAGTCAACTCCCGCGCTTCTCTCGGTCATCAGTTTCACCTCGCCAGGTTTTTCTGATTATGCATCACAAGCATTAGGAGCTATTCGTGTTGATTTTGTTGCAAATGCAGTATTTTCTGAGCGCGAACGGATTCGCAACTTGCGTCAAGATGTTCATGATGTCTACGTTTTATTGGAGCATGCTCATTCGTTACAATGATTCGTAGACTGTTACACCGCGGTTGGTCTGATGAAGAAATAATCGATTTACATAACCGACCTTATCGTCCTAATAAAGAACATCGCCTCGTGGTGGTGTTCTCGTTTATTGTGCTCGCAGCAGTCGCAATAACAATTCCTTTTGCGTACGGAGTATTTGCCGGGATTCTCACATCTTTGCTTTTCTATTTTATTCTTGGCGTATTTGCTTTGTGCTTTGGTGCGGTCCTTGGATTACTTTTTTCTGATCTTGAGCGTTTAGACCACAAACATCATATTGTGTTGTTGTTTGTTTTGCCCATCTTGTTGTTTGCGTCTGCACATTGGTTTATGTCTCAGGGGTTTGCGTACGCCCAAGGAGTGTTTGCCCACAACGCTCTTATAGGAGGACTCGTCTATGCGTGTTTATTCACAATAACATACGCATTTATGGTGGCTAAAGAATGGAACTTACGAATTGGGCAGTAGAGTATGTAAAGGCGCGAAACGCTGTTTCAAGAACGCTTAAAGAGCATTCTGTTTCAGGCGATGTCGTAACGTTTGTTCACAAGCACAAGGTGCACCATTTCTTGTGTTCTGAAACACTTATCGTTCCACAAACAACAGATCACTACACTGTTGTGTGTTTAAACTCTGAAGAGAACGTGAACTTTCTTATCGCTCACTGGGATGATTTTTTGCAGCCAAACCTCTCAGTTATTTTTACAAATCCTGCCGCGCACGCACACTGGCAAATAACTCCTCGCGTGCACGCAATGGTTGCTGATGAGGAAAGTCTTGAGACGGGTGTTAGAACGCTTGCGTCTGACGTGCCGTTTGTGTGAGTTAGTAGCAGCGGTCTCGTATTGAATTAAGACGTCCCAGAATTTGGTCGAACTCTCTGATATTGTGCTCTGCGTTGTCAGCAAATCTGTTTCCTCTCTTAAGGTGTACTCACGCGTCTTGCGGGTTTGCACTTGCGCTGTCTATTTGAGCTCGTGCTTTATTGACCCATTCTTTTGCAGATTGATGGTATGTGTCAGCAAAGAACAAGAACGAAGGCACTTTTTCCATTGCTGTGTGGCACTCGGATAAAGATTGTGCACGGGATCCATGTCCTGCTGATTGATACTGCGGTGTTGCACAGCCTACCATCGTTGATGCAGCTAGTCCTAGTACGGCGAGTGGTTTGTAGATATTTTCCATGTACTCTTGCAGGTATTGTACCTATTTAAATATTATGAATTTAACCACTCTTAGGTGGTGAATAGTATATGGAGTTGCCGGTGTTGTTACTGTTCACACATTTCATGGCGAGCCAGAATCTCTTCCATTGATTTTCGCTCTTGTTCTATTCGAAACGAAATTGCTGTTGCTTGCATATTGTGTCTGAGTTTATGTCTGGCAGCTTTTGTGCTTGATGTGTACCATTCGCTAGTAATGTTGGCGCTATCACGGTGCAGTTGTGCTTGTTGATGAAGCGCCAAAAGAGCTTTCGTTTGCTGCGTTAGAATTTCTTGCTGTTGTTCAGGTGTATAACACGGTGGGCTGCATCCGCTAGCGAGAACTGCTGCTACAGCGATGTTTCGAACATAGGTTTTCAACATGATACAGTTAGAAGCAGCTCGTACATAAAGTTTGCTTACTCGTCGTCGTCCATACCTGAGTGGCTTGGAATTGCGTTTTTAGAAATGATGACGATGTCACCGGTTGCTTTAACGAGTTGGTGAGGAACGATAACTCCTTTAGCGTTACCCAATGCTTTTTGTAAGAATGATCCGCGTGTTGCTTTTACTCTCCAGCCAAAGACTTTGTTTTCTGTCAAGATACTTTCTTCGATGTCGCCGAAGTAGTCTCCTTCGTCTGTGAATACGCGCATGTCGTATGTCTCTGAGATTCGTTTCATTCGTAGCATTGTTTGGTTCTCCCTATCAACCATAAGCAGTCTTGCAGTATTTAAAGCTTACGCGTTTTTCTCAGGACAACACACTATTCTGCCTTCCCAGACACAATTCTTATAAACACCCTCACCTACAAAGCTGTATTCAGAGGTGAATTATCTCGTGACAGCAGTACAAACAATTACACTGGCAATCATCTTGGGAACGCTCCTAGCGATAGTGTACAGTCTGCGTATTCTCGTCTTACTTGAAAGACGTATTGCGCGTATGGACCACCACATCGAGCTCATGACCATGGCCGTCTTAAAAGACGAGCGAAAAGTCCTTGAGAAAGAAACTCGCATTGAGCAGTTGCTAGAAAAAGCACTTGTTGCAAAAGTTGTTGCTGCCCCTAAAAAGGCGTCAACAAAAAAACGCTCTTCTGCTAAGACCGCTAAAAAAGCGTCGAAGAAGAAGCCTGCGAAAAAAGCAGCTAAGAAGTCCGCTAAGAAAGCAACCAAGAAAAAGGCTACCAAAAAAACCGCAAAACGCGGTAAAAAATAGTTTTTTCTTTTCTTTTTTTTTATTGTATTAACTGATCGACACTTCTTCCACGTTCTTTTGCATCTTCAAAACTTAATACATAGTTTTTCCCTGAGCTTGGCAAGGTATGTGCGGGAACAAAGTACCATCCTTTGCGCAAGAATTTTACTCCAACCCATGTTTCGCATCCCATGCGCTCGCCGAACGCGAGCAGATCGATTATTTCTTGATTTCTAAAGTATTGCCTGGTGTTTCCACACACCTTTACTTCGACCGCAACAGTTCTGCCGTTGTGTCCAGCGATGATATCAGGCACTTCTAATGGTATGGATCCTGATCCTGCAGCGCGCACAGCTCCCCATCCTGCATCGTACAGTGCGTGCAACAGTTCTCGCTCGGCCGTTGATCCACGTGCTTTTGCTGTTCTTGATGATGCCATATTCTTTTGTTGCGGGCGCGCCTTCTTATGCGTACTGGTTGACAATCATGTCTGTGCGCGTGATTGCTCCATACAACTTACCTTTTTCTGTTACTACAATCAGTGGCGAGTGTTTGAGTAAACTAAGTACTGCTGCTTGCGGAGTGCTTGCGTCAAGCAGTGGCGGGGGCGATCGCATAACATCTTGTACGATAAGGTGTTCAGGGTTTTTGTCAAGCATGTGATCGAGCAATCCTGTTTCTGTGACAAGGCCAATCACTGTTTTATCCTCAACCACGGGCACCTGACTTATGGCTTGTTTTCTCATTCGTCTAATTACTGTTTTCACAGAGTCTTGGGGTGCGCAGGTAACCAAAGGTTTGTGTGCGAGTTCTTTCGCAGATGGTTGTTGCTGCATCTGTTCACGTTCTAATACGTTTAGTATGCGCGTTGCAAGTGTGTACGAAGGATTGATGAGCCCTGCTTCTATTTTCGCGATAAAGGATTGAGAAACGTTCGCTTTTTCTGCAAGTTCTTGCTGTGTAAGGTGCAGTGCTCGTCGTTGCTTTTTGATGTGAAGTGCGTCCATACCAAGAATAATTTTTCCTAGTTATTATTCTTACCGGAATATTATGCTCAGGAGCGCTTATAAAAAACTACGAGTCCTCATGACCTCATGGCAAAAGTAACCTACATCACAAGCGAGAGCGTAACCAGCGGACACCCAGACAAAATTTGCGATCAAATATCAGACGCAATCCTTGACGAACTACTCACACAAGACCCTAACAGTCGCGTCGCAGTAGAAACCGTCGCAAAAAACGCTCTTATCCTCTGTGCTGGAGAAGTGCGAACAGAAGGCTACGCGGACGTACAGCGCATTGCTCGACGAGTGCTTAAAGAAATCGGTTACACAAACCCTGCATACGGCATTGACAGCACGGACGCAGCAGTCTTGGTTGCAATTAATGATCAGTCAGCAGATATTGCGCAAGGTGTTGATGAGGCAGAAGATCACGAACAAGGAGCAGGTGATCAAGGAATGATGTATGGCTTTGCCTGCACTGAAACGCCTGAGCTTATGCCGTTTCCCATTACGATAGCACATAAGTTAACCAAACGCTTAGAACAGGTAAGAAAAGAGAAAATCATTCCAGGACTAGGTCCTGACGGCAAATCGCAAGTGAGCGTTCGCTATATTGACGGAAAAGTAGACAAGATAACTGCTGTTGTGATTTCTCAACAACATGCGGAAAGTGTTGATCTTGAAGACTTGCGAGCAGCAATCAAAACGCATGTGATTGAATATGTTTGCAAAGAGCACCTCGCACCTGATGTTAAACTTCACATCAACGCCACTGGACGATTTGTTATTGGTGGTCCAGAAGGGGATGCAGGTCTTACAGGAAGAAAGATTGTCGTTGACACCTATGGCGGTGTTGGCCGCGTAGGCGGAGGCTGTTTTTCAGGCAAAGACCCGTCAAAAGTAGATAGAAGCGGCGCGTACGCTGCGCGATGGGTTGCAAAAAATATTGTTGCTGCAGAATTCGCAGAAAAATGCGAAGTACAAATCAGTTATTCTATTGGTGTTGCCCAGCCAACTTCAATTAACATTGATACATTTGGCACAGCGACTGTTGATGAAGAAACACTCACACAAGCGGTTCTTCAAGTCTTTAATTTGACTCCCAAAGGAATTATTCGTGAGTTAAACCTACTACGCCCGATTTATCAAAAAACTGCTTCAGGCGGCCATTTTGGTCGAGACGATGTGCCTTGGGAAGAAACAAGTAAGGTATTGGCCCTTACAGCAGCAATATCCAAGTAAATTTACTAGTGCCTAACTATTTGTCGAGTTCGTCAATTTCATCTTCGACAGCTTCGCGAATCTCTTGTGCTTTTTTGCGTGTTTCTTCAAGCGTAGAGTGATCTTCCTCAGGTTTTTCTACTGGTTCAGAAGGCGAGAATTCTTCATGACCTTCTTCTGGCTCGATTTCTTGGACTTCTTGATCATCAACAATTTCTACTTCTTGCTTTTTTTGTGCTTGGAGCTCTTCACTCATTTCTTCGCGGCGCTTTGCTGCTTTCTCAAGAACATCATCTAAGTCGTCAATACGTACCTCGCGAGTTGGAACCTCGTATTTTTCATCAACAACAACGGGTTGTCCGCCATCTGCTTTTTCAAGAGCTGCAGCAAGGCGTTTTTGCTCAAGTTCAAGCTCCATTTCTTTGCGACGGTGCTCTTCTTCAACTTCTTTGAAGACTTTGCGAATGTCATCGCGGCCTTCAATATCAAAATAGTCAAAGAATTTCTCAGTAATGCGTAGTTGATACGTGCGACCTTTTGGTTGTTTTATAACAAAGCTACGTTCAACAAGTTCTTTTACGTGTTCATACGCATTGCTTCCACGAATGTCTACTACTTCTGCTTGCAATATAGGCGTTCGCCAAGCAATAACTGCCAAGGTCTCTAGGACAGGACCAGAAATTTCAGTATCTGAAACTACGCGAGAAACAACATCAAGGTATTCGTCTCGAACATGCACCTTCCACGCACCGTCTTCTTCAACAACGCGAAGAGCGCTCCCTGATGAAGCATAGTTTTCCTGAAGTGTTTCAAGTGCTTTAGTAACATTCTTAGGGTTTGCTTCCATCAGCGAGGCTATGTGGCTTGCGTCCATAAACCGTCCTGAAGCAAATAAGACGGCTTCTACTTTTCGGATGAGCTCAGGGTCCAACTTCCATCTTCCTCTTGTATGAT
>SKIA01000033.1 GCA_007116645.1 Candidatus Woesearchaeota archaeon | reverse complement strand
TAGCCGATGGACGGAGATGGCGCAAAACATCAAAGGTGTTTCAGAAGAAACCACTACAGGAGTACACCGCCTCTACAAGATGCACAGTCAAGGAAAACTCTTGTTTCCAGCAATTAATGTAAACGACTCAGTCACAAAAAGTAAGTTTGACAACATCTATGGTTGCAGACACTCAGTCATTGACGGACTCAACAGAGCAACAGACGTTATGATCAGTGGAAAAGTAGCAGTAGTCTGTGGATACGGAGAAGTGGGCAAAGGATGTGCACAAGCACTTCGCGGACAAGGAGCGCGCGTTATCGTTACAGAAGTAGACCCTATCTGTGCATTGCAAGCCTTAATGGAAGGGTTCCAAGTAGCACGTATTGAAGATGTACTCTCAGAAGCAGATATTTACGTTACCGCAACTGGAAACAAAGATGTCATCACACTCGAGCACCTTGAGCAAATGAAGGACATGGCTATCGTGAGCAACATCGGACATTTTGATAACGAAATACAATTTGAGCGACTAGAAAAAAGCAGCGCTGTACGAGATACTATCAAGCCACAAGTTGACAAGTACACGTTTGACGACGGCCACAGCATCATCTTACTCGCAGAAGGACGACTCATGAATCTTGGTTGTGCAACAGGACACCCATCATTTGTTATGAGCGCAAGCTTTTCAAACCAAGTACTTGCACAACTTGCCCTTTGGGAGCAAGAACACGAAGTTGGTGTGACGGTATTGCCAAAAGAGCTTGACGAAGAAGTTGCTCGACTCCACCTTGAGAAACTTGGAGCGCGATTAACCCAGCTGCGTTCTGACCAAGCAGACTATATTGATGTCTCGCCGCAAGGACCGTACAAACCTGACTGGTATCGCTACTGAGAACCAAGAAATTAACTCTTAGGAACACTGTATTGAGTGAATCGAAAATAGGTATTTGTTATTCAGGCATAAAAAAAAAGATTTGAACCCTAATCGTTCTCAACGCGAGGTGCGAGGATAAACGCGAGTCGTACCTTGTTTAGAACCTTGTACTCAAGGCGCAAGGGGTGGTCTGTTCTGAATTGAGCAGTGACTTTGTCAGCAAGTTTTGCTCCTTGAACCATTTTCTTGAGGTACTCGATGCTGTAGCGTGCTTTGACTGGTTGCTCAACATCTTGGCCGCCCACCTTTTCTTCGACAACGATTTTTGTGTCGTGGTCTTGAGGAATGTCAATGTGTGCTTTTGATAGGTCCCCTTCTGCACTGATTGCAAGGTTTTTGTCCTCAGCGATGAACGCAACGCTTTCAGCAACGATGTCTGCGTCGTCAATTGCGTCGGCTAGTTGTGCGCTGGTGGTTGTGACGGTGACTGCGTACTCTACTTTTGGCACTTGTCGTTTACCGTCGTCAACGTCAATAAGAGGTAAGTGGAATGTTCTGGTTGATGCGCCTTTGATGGTGATTTTGAGTTTGTTGTCAACTTGCTCAAGAATTACACTGTCGGTTGCTCCTGCTCTTCTGAGAACTTGTTTTAGGTTCATCAAGTTCAGTGAGATATCTTCATCGCCTGTAGTCTCGTATTCTGAGAATGCTGATGCGAGAAGCGTGAAATCGACCATAGCAACAGTTGCTGGGTCGAGTGCGATGAGGTTTACGCCATCTTTGGTTACTGAGAATCGTGCTTCAGTAACGAGTTCAGAAATGATGGCTACTGCGTCTTTAAGGAGTTTTGCGTCTGCGAGTGCGAGTTTCATGTTATCTACATTAGCCAGAACATGGAGCTATTTAAACATTGTGTCTTGAAGGTCTCTGCAGAGTGAAAACATGCTGGTGCCTAACTTATTCCACAAGAGTGATTCTGTCGCCTTCTCGCAGGTTGTGAATGCGTGACGGAGGAATACCTGCTTCGCGAGCAATATCAATGTATGCTTCAGTCATTTCAGGCGTTCCGTGGTTTGGAATCAAGTGTTTTGCGGCAAGCGTTGTCATCAACCAGCGCAGATCTTCCTTGCTTGCGTGTCCTGAGACGTGTACGCCATCAAAAATGCGTACGTGCTGACCTTTCAGCTTTCTGACAAGCTCGTCACGGTTTGCAATAATAAGCGGCATAGGAATAACATTGCTTGAGAAAACCACGACATCATCTGGTTTGAATTTGAAAGGATATCCACCATCAGCTAGCTTTGCAAGAGCAGCTTTTGGCTCGCCCATGTGGCCTGTGCATACAATAAGGTACTTTGAAAGGTCTTTTTGCTGTTTGAAAAACTTTCTAATTTGAGAGCCGTACTTGAGTACTTCCACGTGCTTTGGCAGTTTGAGAATATTTGCTTCTTCTGCAGCAGCCAAGTATTTAGCCATCGATCGCCCAAGGAATACGACCTTTCTGCCCATTGCTTTTCCCATGTCAATAATGCTTGAGAGTCGTGCAATGTGACTTGAGAACGTGCTCACAAATACTGTTCGTCCCTCGAAGTCTTCTTCTAATAGCACTTCTTCAAGCATTTTTCTTGCCACGCTTTCAGAAGGAGTTTTTGATGGGTGAGGCGCATATAGACACTCGCCCACATGTGCAACTACTTTTCCTGAAAGTCGCTCAATTGCTGCAAAGTCAGGAGGTTTTCCAAGTGTTGGGTGTCGGTCAAGCTTGAAGTCGTTATCAACAACCACTGCTCCGTGCTTGTTGTGCAGGACAACCATTTTACAGTCCACAGTGCTGTGAGTCATATGAATGAGTTCTAACTTGACTCCCTCGGTTAGTTGTATAGGTTTTGTTACTGGGATGAGCTCATTTTCGAACTTCATGGTTTTGTCATCAATGAGTTGTTTGAGCAGCGCTATGGTGAACGGTGAACCGTAGACAGGGCAGTCAAACAATTCTGCAAGGTATGGTACTGCTCCGATATGATCAAGGTGCGCGTGTGTAAGAATGATGCCTTTGACATCTTTTTTCCAATCTTTAATACTAGTCCAGTCAGGAATTGCTCCTGCTTTTCTAAGACCACGTCGTGATGTCGTGGTTATATCTTCTTCTTCGTCTTCCGTATACTTGATGTACTGGTCAAGGTGTAGTCCTAAATCTACAATGAATACGTCGTCGTCAATCTTTATTGCTGTTGATTGGCGTCCTACTTCGTTGTAGCCACCAATTGCTGTTAATTCTATTCCCATTTAATTACTGTCCAAATCTTTTCTCTAATTCCACGAATACGTCGTGCTTTATCTCTTTTGCGAGTTTTACGTCATGGTTTTCTTGATGTGCTTTGAGAAAACCCCGCATTTCTTGCTCAAACTTGTGTGATTCGAGCTGTTGAATCTTGTCCCTAATCGCTTCTCGTATGAATTCAGTTCTTGTGCTAAAATTGTGTACTTCAAGGTGCGCATCAATGCGCTCTAAGACAGGAGTAGCGATTTTGAGTGAGATCGTTTTCATGTGTATAGGGAATACTATGTATTATTTTAAGGTACTTTTTTAACGTTTTGATTGGAAGAATTTCGACAGTTTCGGAAAGTTTTCGGAATTTTCGCAAGATATCCATACAAAGTATTACAAAAATGCCCTACATAATGAATTCAACGTGCACAAAGCTTTAGCAGGCCAAATTAAGTCCAAAAAAGCAGGATTTCTGCTGAACCCCGATTCACGCGAATTCGACGTGTAGAGAGGCTCTAAACACATAATACGTTTGCTTTAACGTGATCCAAAAGACCACGATATCAATTAATTTTCCATATAGTTAATATTATTTTGATCAAATAAGAAGGAAACGTGTGGAAAGATATCAAAAAACAACCTTAAAAACACACATACAAGCGCAAGTAGAGCCAAAATAGCAGTAAAGTAACACAAACTTGAGAATGCCAATTCACGTGAATTCAACGTGTAGAAAGACTGAAACAGCATAATTAGTACATAAATAAGTCAAAACAGTAAAAAATCCGCAACACGTGAATTCGACGTGTACAGGCACTTAAACCCCATAATTCAACAATATTCACTTTATTTATTTTCCATATTGTAATTATTAAAAAACGCAATAATACAGGATCAATGAGCACAATACATCATCCCTACAAGCAAATAAGAGCGAAAAACAGACATCAGCAAACATTATGGAGACAACTCATAAAACATTATTCACGTGAATTCGACGTGCACAAAGGCTCTATAT
Organism: Candidatus Woesearchaeota archaeon; assembly: GCA_007116645.1. GTDB lineage: Archaea > Nanobdellota > Nanobdellia > Woesearchaeales > SKIA01 > SKIA01. The sequence continues at coordinate 2,217 of SKIA01000033.1, read as the reverse complement.
CCACAATTAAATAATTTCTTTCAAGATAACTACTTCTGAAAGGCCGTAATTCAACGTGCACAGAGCTTCAGCAAAAAATTAAAATCGAAAATCCGGAAGATTTTCATAAATTCCGAAGGAAATCCACGTCATAAAGTCCGATGATCCCATACTAATGAATAGTCAGAGCAAAAGATAGAAAAAGACACATTTCAATGCATTAAATAGAAAAGCCAATTCACGTGAATTCGACGTGCACAAAGCCTTTAACGTAAATATTCAGAATAAACAACGCAGCAGTTCTCAAAACGTAAAAAAGATACAAAACAGCGTAAAAGGCGTTTAGAAGCCTTCAAATAGCAAAATAGAGCTTTTAATTGTGCAATACCGCCATTAGAAGGTCTGTGCGCGAAGAATTTGATGTGGGGGAAGGGATTCGAACCCCTGAAAGCCTACGCTACAGGATATCTCCGCTATCAATTTGCGCCTTGACGCTGATACGTTTGAGTCCTGCCCCTTTGACCGCTCGGGAACCCCCACAGGGATAAAAAAACGAACAGACTAGAGCTTATTAAGTTTGCTCTCAATAGAAGCAAGCTTTTCTTCAAGAGCTCGAAGCTCAGCCTCAGCATTCGTATTGTCTTGAACAACTTTAGGACGAGGCTTAGGCTTAGGAATTGGTTTAGGTTTAGGCTTGACAACTGGAGCAATTTCTTCTTCATGTGCATGCTGTCGCTCTTCAATACGCTGTGCAGCACGACGGACAGCCTCAGGCATATTATCTCTATCATGCTCTGGTAAGTCTTGGTCTAGTGCTTCAACTAATGAAGTGACTTCAGTAACGTGTTGTGAGAGTTGATCAATGTATGCGCGCTTTTGCGAGCGAATCTCTCGCAAACGATATTGTGCTTTGAGAAGCAAGACACTTTCTTTTGCTGCTTCAAGTAAGCCTTTACGAATGGCTACAGTGTTTTGTAAACCGATAAAGTATTCGGGAGCGCCAGACATCTAGACTTCCTCCTCGACACGGTTAATTGCTGCATGCATTGTTTGTAATTGCTTGCGCGTTGCTTGAATATGATCTTTTTCTTCTGCTCGCAAGCGCTCAATCTCTTTGATTAAGTGCTCTATTTCCATAAGGTGTGCTTTGAGAGCATCAGCCCTATCTAGCACTTGACGATATTTTCTTACTTCAATAAATACAGGAGCAGTCATCGTTCCTCAAATAGTGATTTGTCAATTCCGAGTACGCGGTCTTGAATACGCTCTAAACGCTCAACAAGTGCTGCAAACTCTTGCGCTTCTTGATTGTTAAGGCGACTAATAGTGTCAACATCAGTTGCTACAGAAGACAGGTCCTGCTTGAGAGTTTGTAAGTGTTCTTGCACTTCTTCATACGTTGGAACATCAACATAGAGCGGACCAGTATATGCTCTGTGCATCTCTTGCGACTCAGGCGCTGTGCGAGGGCGCGGAGGAGCAGCAGGACGAGGAGCAGGTTGAGGTTTCTCTTCTGGTTCAGGCATTAAATGCATGGGCTCTTCTTTTGGTTTTTGCACAGGTGCTTGAACAATAGATGCTTCTTGCTCGTCTGGTAGGACGAGCTTGTCAACATCAAGGTCTTGCACGTGTCTATCTGTGATGATGCCTTGCTTTTCTGTAGTGCTATCAAGCTTTATTGGTGGAATATCAGAAACGGATCGGATTGAGCGATCTTTACTTGCTGGCGCAGGGGGCGGAGGAACGTTTTGTTCTGGCGCATCAATTGGCTCAATGGGCTTTAGTTCAGGCATTTCCTGAGATTTTGTGGGTTCTTCTTTCTCAGCAGGTGCAACCTGTGCTGGAGGTAATGGAGGAGGCATATTTTCATTCATGGGCTTAGTATCATCCTTTGAGGGGAGCTCTAGTTTTGGAGGCTCAGAAGTAGGTTTTTCCGAAGGCAGGGGAGGAAGATCCTTTGGAGGCTTAGGAGGCTCCTGTTTAGTCTGCATTCCTTTTGGGGGCGCAGGAGGAGGCCCAGTCTCTTTGTCATCTCCTGACAGTTTTAATTTATCTAAAAATCCCAAAGTCTCACCTTTACATAGAAACTCACGTTATGCATATTTAAAGGTTTTGTCTGGTTTCTGGGCATATCTTTTTAAGTCAGCAAGCGGTTTCAAGCATCATGACATTAAGTGAGAACGAAATTTCTGAGCGTATCGAGGAAGGCAGCATCCGTATTCTGGTAACTCTTGAAGT
>SKIA01000074.1 GCA_007116645.1 Candidatus Woesearchaeota archaeon | reverse complement strand
TGATGATGATGTCTTCGACTGGCCAGTCGCCGTTTGGCCCGCGGTTGGCGGTTGGGACTGCGACGATCTCATCGATGACGTCCATGCCTTCGGTTACGCGTCCAAATACTGCGTATCCTGGGTTTCCTGGTGCATAGTTAAGAAATGCGTTATCAACAACGTTCACAAAGAACTGGCTGGTTGCGCTGTCAGGAACCATTGTTCGTGCCATTGCGACTGTTCCGCGGTCGTTTGTTAAGCCATTTTCGCTTTCAAGAGGGATGGGTGCCATGGTAGGTTTTTGTTCGCCGTCAGGAGTGAATCCTCCTCCTTGTACCATAAAGCCTGGAATGACGCGGTGAAAGACGGTGCCATCATAGTGTCCGTCCTCTACGTATGTAAGAAAGTTAGCAACGGTTTGTGGTGCTGCTTCTCGGTCAAGCTCTACGGTGAAGGTGCCTTGTGTGGTCTCAAATACTACGTGTTCTGTCATTGTCTGTGTTGCTGCTCCTGTGGTGCACCCCGCAAACACTGCGAGCGCGAGTAGCATAATTCCCCATCTCATATCCACGTGGATATGTTGGTCATTTATAAAAATTCAGTTTTGCGTCCTGTGTGTTGCTGATAAAACGCTTGTATCTGTGTAACTACTTCTCGCGGTAACTCAAGCCAGGACAGATATGTTCGTAGTCGCATCTCGTGCGCAACCAACTTGTCTTCACGATACTTCTTCATGTTTGATAGACGGCAAAAAAAGTTTCGCTCATACTCTTCTAGGTGGTACACAAGCCCCTTCACATTGGTTTTATCAGGAAACGCTGCTCTAGCGGCTACTGAGCGAGAAACGCCTCGTTCTTCACGAGCTTTTTTGAGGAGGTCGCAGAGGTTTTTTCCTCATATCATGATATATGCTCAACATATGCTTGTATGTCTTGGCTTACTTTTGGGACTGTGTCTAAAGTGAGTTTTCCGCCATCATATGGGTGCGCAGGGATTCCAGCGTCTTTTAGTGCTTCTTCCAGGGTCTTTGCGTTCTCTGGATGCACGGGGATGAGTGCGTGCTGAGATCCTAGATGTTGCTTTACTTCTCTGAGATTGATGGTGACTTCTGGGAATACTTTGATTTCTCCTGGTGTTGCATTGTGAACGAATGGCACACCGTATATCGAGCGGCTCGCAAGACTTTTTGTGTATAAGGGAGGAGCACTTATTGCTTTTGAGGTTTCCATGACGCACATAATGAGTTTTTCAAGCGTGTTGAGGTCCTCTCCAGGCACATAGATTGCTTTTGCGTTTGCTACCCTTTCGGGTTCTCGTTGCGCAAGCGAGAGTATTTGTGGGATGCGCGATACGAGCTCTCCCACGTCGAAGGGCTTTTCGACATACATATCTCCTGGTTGAAACGGAAATCTACATTCATCCACGCTTCTTCCTGTGGTGAGGAGTACTGGTGTTCCTGGGTAATGCTCGCGCACCTTTTGTGCCAGATCGCCTCCTGTAAGCTTTAGCATATCATAATCAGTTATGACAATATCTGGTCGTGTGCCTTTTAGCGCTTCTAGTGCTTTCTCGGCGCTAGGAGTGCTCTGGACTATGGCGTTTGGAAGCAGGCGCGCTATCATTCTACTCATGACTTTGCGGATGCTGTCTTCATCTTCTGCATGCAAGACGCGTATCTTCTCCGTCATGCCAATGAGAAAGACAACACATTTAACTACTTTGCGGTAGTATTTGTGTTGATGGCGGAATGTTTAAAAACAAACTCGTGGTCTCTTTCTTTACTGCCGCGATCGCATAGCCTGGTATTGCGCAGACTTGCTCGAGTTCGCGCTCAGCGAGGCGAAAGATTGCTAGGGAAATTGCCCTACAATAAGCAATACCGCAAAGATCCTGTTCCTCACGGAGTCCTGGGTTCAAATCCCAGTCGCGGCGTTTTACTTTGTATCATAGTATTCTTTGAGTATCACGACAGCGCCAACAACTATGGGTGTTGCCACGATGAGGCCGAGTATTCCAAAGGCGAGTCCCATGAATGCTTGGGTGATGATTATGAGTCCTGGCGGAAGGTATACTGCTTTACGCTCAATCAGTGGCGTAATTAGATTGCTTTCAAGCAGTTGAACTATGATGAACACCACAATGACCCATACTGCCATCATGGGGCTTACTGACAACCCTACTACTGCGGCCAGTGCTCCTGAAGCTATCGGGCCAAAGTTGGGAATGAAGCTTAAGATTCCTGTGATAAACGCGAGCAGAAATGCCAAGGGCACGCCGAGTATTGCAAGACCTATCCATGTGAGTACAAAAACTACTGCCATCTCTGCCAATCGTCCAATTGTCCATCGATAGAGCCTATCTTGTAGTTTATCGATTGTGCGAGCAGTCCTTTTTTTGTCCTTGGAGAAAAAGAGCAATCCGTCGCGATATTTTTTTGGTTCGTACGATAAAAACACTCCTGCTACTAATATTACAAAGAATATTGCGATTGATTCGATGACTGTCATTACAAATCCATCAAGGTCTGGTATGTAGGCGGACAGGTCCAGCTCTCCAGTAGCATCAACAATTCTTTGTCCCCGACCGACATTTGAGAGCCATTGGTTTACTTGCATTATTGCAGGGGTTATTTGTGGGCCTAATTCTTCAAATTGAGATATGACTGGTCCGCTTGATATCCACGTGATGATTCCTAATAAGCCAAGAATTGCAAGTATCAAGATGCTTATCCACAGCTTTTGTCCTCCAGGGGCTCGTTGCTCGATGCGGTTTGCGGTGCCTACAAAAAATATTGCTATTAAGGATGCAAGAATGGTCACAAAAAAGATTCTAGTTATTGTGTCAAAGAGCATCACAAATGTGATGAACCCAATAATTAGGACTACTATTTTGACTATTCCTGGTGTTTTCATTTATACCACATGCTTTACAACTATATAATTTCTTCGAGCAACCAAATTAGTGTGGAGCGAGTGTTTATTCTTGCTTGAGCTGTTCTTGCTCATTTCCGAGTGGTTTTGGAGAGTTCTCAAGGTTGATCATGGTGAATTCCATTTCTTTGATTGTGCGCACCAACAGCATCAAATATTCTCCGGGTATGGGTTTTTTTGCGTTCCCGTTTCTTTGCCTGTACGCCTCGATTTCTTTGTGGAACTCTTCATATTCACTAAGAACGAATTTTTGTCCTTGGTTTCTCTTGTTGTACACGTCCATTACTTTTTTGTAGTATTGGTATGCACGAGTAAATATTTCTGTGAATTCTTCTTTTTCTTCTTGGGTGATTTCTTTTTCAAAATCTGCAGCTTCAATGCTTTCTGCTATGAATGGAATGTATTCTGCTATTCTTCCTGAAAAATAAATGATGTAAGAAAGGTAGTAAAGCTCTAGCGAGGACAGATTGAATTTGAGTGCGGTTGATGAGTTGTTGAGTGCGTACGTGATTGCTCGTTTTCCAAGGAGCACTTGTCGCTGAATTTCGTTTCCTTTTTCTTTGATGTCGTTTGTTCGCACCTTCTCTTCCAGGATATCTTTTGTTTCTTCAAAGATGCTTCGGATGATGTGGTCAATTCTTCGCAGAATGGTGTTCAGATTGATTGTCTCTACATCCCAGAATACGTGTATGACTATGGTGTCGGAGGTTACTTCCATGATTTCTGCCGCGATAAATTCGTGTATGTGTTCTCGAAGATACGCTACTTTTCCTTTGTTTGAGCCTTTTAATGTGACGACGGTATAGCCGTTGAGGTAGGTTGCTAAAATGAGTTGTATGATTTCGTCTGTTGTTCTTCCTGAAATATCTATTGTCAGGCTGCTTGATGGCTTCATCTCAGCAACTGCTGGAAATAGCTCTAGCGAGTTTCGAAGGGTTTCTTGTACGTTGATTAAGTCTCCCTTTCGAATCTGATGTTTTTTTGTCCACGCGTGCGGCAAGGTCATACAGAGCGCTGACTTGCCAAACTGAATCACTTTCCTCTGTTCCATGTTATTTGTATGGAAAATCGATTTATATATTCAAGTTATAGGTTATATATATCTAGTAGCTTTGCATATATATTTTGTTAAGTGTATGTTGTATGATATGTTTTTCTATGGGGCTTTATTTTGTATTTTAAAGAATGTATAGTTGTCCATTTGGTCTTTTGTTTCTTAAGGAAAACACTTCACTTACATCCCTATACAGGGGTTAAATGTGCTGGGCAGCACACACATTTTTGTCACGTTAACGTAATACGTAAAGGCATTTCACACATAGATTCCATATGCTAAGGACACATATACTTGCGCTTATACGGTAATCTATCGGGCAGATAACATGCGTGATTACGGAGGTAAAAAATGAATGCAGTACGATGGGAATACGAAAAAGACGGTTGGCATATGCTCAAAGAAGTAGCGGTAAGCAATCAAATGAACTTGAGTAAACTAGTCGATAACGATGACGAAATGAATGCTTTAGACCTAGCGTTTTTGCGAGGGTACGTAAGCCACAGATATCATCCTTTCGTGACAGGACGCTAAAGTTGCACCACCTATTTTTTCTTCATGTCCATCGCCCAAATGCTTTTCTGCGTGCGATACACAACAACAACCAAACCGATTGTTGTTAATACAAGAACGTAGGGGAGTGCGAACGCCATGTATGTTCGTCCAAAAATGATGATCATTGTGTTTATGAAAATAAACAGCAGACGCATCTCGGTAGGTCCAATGCCAAGGTATTGGATCTTAAATGTTGATGTTGCTCCGTAGCGCAAGAAACTATTGACCATGAACGCAGTTACAAGACTGAGTATGAACAATAACTCTAGGTAGTATGTTGCAGGCAAAAGCAGCGCGTACCCAATGATAATTGCACAGAGGAATATGTAATCCAAAAAGTGGTCCATATAAAATCCCCACCGTACAAGTCCGGTGTTGCGTTGACGACCGATTTCTCCATCAAGCAGGTCGGTAATATACTGAAAAATAATTGCTACTGAAGCGCCCCACAACCAATGAATATTGATTGTTGCAAGATATCCAAACAAAATGATGAGTCCACTCCACAAGAGCGTAGTGAGTGTGAGGTGGTATGTCTCAACTGTTTTAGGAACAAAAGGAACTAAGAAATTTTTTAATTGTGATTCGTACGGGCCCAAAAGACTCTGTCCATCTTTCTTATCCATTGCCATACTGGTAACGTCAAAGGACTGTTAATAAACTTATGTGGGTGATATTATTTGCACTTCAAGATTGCTTATATCAATGCTTTCGTGTTCGCACTCTAAATGGACTTACAACAAGCACTCAATTGGCGATATGCCACAAAACAATTTGATGCGACACAGAAACTCTCAGAAGAACAAATCTCTGCGCTTATGCAAGAAACAATCTTGAGTGCGAGCAGCTTTGGTTTGCAACCATATGAGTTTTTGATTATCACAGACCCTGCAGTTCGAGAACGACTCAAAGCAGCTGCTTGGAACCAATCACAAATAACTGATGCAAGCCACCTTATTGTTATTGCTGCACGAACTGACGTTGACGAGCACCTGGTGGAGCAATTCATCACAAAAACTGCTGACAAACGAGGCATCTCAAAAGATAGTCTAAAAGGATACCAAGACATGATTAACGGCGCTTTGTCTTATATGGATTCCTCAACTCGTCTGACCTGGACTCAAAAGCAAGCATACATCGCTCTTGGCACGCTCCTTGTTTCGGCGGCCACAAAGGAAATTGACTCTTGTCCCATGGAAGGGTTTAATGCAAAAGAGTTTGATGAAATTCTTGGTTTGCACGATAAAAACCTAACGGCAACAGTGCTTGTACCGGTCGGTGTGCGCTCAAAAGAAGACGCGTACGCAGACTATGCAAAAGTGCGGTGGAATGCTGAAGATATCGTTCATACAGTATAAGGGCTTTTGAGCCCATTTTTTTTATTCTGCGTGTGGCTTTGGAGAGTTCTCAAGGTTGATCATGGTGAATTCCATCTCTTTGATTGCGCGTATTAAGAGCATTAAGTATTCTCCAGGCAGTGGCCTTTTCTTATTGTGGTTTTTTTCTCTAAACACTTCTATTTCTTCGTGGAAATCTTCGTAGTCGCTGAGAACAAATTTTTGTCCTTTGTTCCTCTTATTATAGACATCCATGACTTTCGTGTAATACTCGTGCGCGCGGGTAAAAAGTTTGCTTAGTTCTTCTTTGTCTGCTTGAGTCATGTCGCTTTCAGCATTCGGGTCTCGCGCTCTTTCTGATATGGCAGGTATATGCTCAGCTATTTTTCCGGAGAAATAAGTAATGTATGAGATATAATACAAGTCCAGTGATGAAAGATTAAACTTAAGGGCTGTTGATGAGTTGTTCAGTGCGTAGGTAACTGCTCGTTTAGCAAGGAGTACTTGTCGTTGAATTTCATTTCCTTTTTCCGTAATATCGTTTGTTCGCGCCTTGTAATC
>SKIA01000057.1 GCA_007116645.1 Candidatus Woesearchaeota archaeon | reverse complement strand
TTTTGCGATAAGTCCTTGATGTTTTTTACTCCAGAGTTCTTCTGCGAGGTGTGGTGCGAATGGTGCGAGCAGCAGAAGTGTTTGGCGAGTTGCTTGAGCGTACACGTCAGGGTGTACGGGTGTTCTTGCGTATTTGGTCAGGACAGTCACGACTTCCATGACGTGTGTGAGTGCGTGTGAGAATCGCATTTCTTCTATCGCATCTGTTATTTGCACGATATTCCTGTTGAGAACCGACATTACGTATTCGTCTTGTGCTGTTTCATGGTTTCTTTCTTCTTTGTCTTCGTAGAGTGCTTCTACTCGTTTCAAAAACCGGTATGCTCCTGCGACTCCTTCGTCTGAGTACTCGAATTCTTTTTCAGGAAGAGCAGTGAATAGGATGAACACGCGAGCTGTGTCGGGCCCGTATTCTTCAATGATAGGCACGGGGTCTACGACATTCCCGACGCTCTTGGACATTTTTACGCCGTCTTTGAGTACCATTCCTTGTGTGAGTAGTCTTTTGAATGGTTCTGTGATATCGTGCAGTCCCATGTCTCGTGTTGCTTTTGTGATAAACCGACTGTAGAGTAAATGCAAAATTGCGTGCTCGATTCCTCCGATATATTGGTCTACGGGCAGCCATGCGTTCACAAGTTCTTTGTCAAAAGGTTTTTCAGTATTGTGTGGGTCGCAAAAACGCATGTAGTACCAACTGCTATCTACGAAGGTATCCATAGTGTCAGTTTCTCGCTTAGCGGGTTTTTTACATTTTGGACACGGAGTGTTGACAAAAGTTTCCGAGGTAGCAACAGGGTTTCCTTGTCCTGAAAACTTCACGTCTTCTGGCAAAAGTACTGGAAGGTCTTTTTCTGGGACAGGGACTGCTCCGCAATCTTTGCAATAAATAACCGGTATTGGTGTTCCCCAGTATCGTTGTCGGCTTACCGCCCAGTCGCGTAGCTTATAATTAGTATGAGCTTTTCCTAAGTCTTTTTTCTCGAGTTCTTTGGCGATTGCTTCTCGTGCGTCAATTGAGCGCATGCCTGTAAAGTGTTTGCTATTTATGAGGTGTCCCTCACCGCTGTACGGCAAATCTTCTTCAGATTCTATAACTCGCGGAATAGGAAGCGAGAATTTTGTAGCAAAGTCGTAGTCTCGGGCATCGTGTGCGGGCACTCCCATAACTGCTCCTGTTCCATAGTCCGACAGGACGTAGTCCGCCACCCAGATAGGAATCTCTTCTTGAGTAAGTGGGTGCTTAGCGGCGCTACCTGTGGGTACACCTGTTTTTTCCTTTCCTTCTGCAGTGCGCTCGATAGCGGTTTTCCGCTTTGCTTGCATCACGTATTCTTGAACAGCTTGTTGATGTTCTGGTGTGGTGAGTGCATCAACGAGTGGGTGCTCAGGGCTGAGCACAAGGTAGCTTACTCCCATGAGGGTATCATGGCGCGTGGTGTAGGTGTCAAAGTTACTGCTAGTAGTTTTCCAAGTGATAAGGGCTCCTTGACTTTTTCCTATCCAGTTTCTTTGCATAGTGACCACTCTCTCAGGCCACTCATCTAAAAGGTCAAGATCTTGCAGGAGTTCGTCGGCATATTGGGTAATACGATAAAACCATTGTTCTAGTTCCTTTTGTTGTACTTCATTTTTACATCGCCAGCACTTGCCGTCTTCTACTTGCTCGTTTGCGAGAACAGTAGTACAGTCGTTACACCAGTTGACGAGAGAATTCTTTCTGTATGCCAATCCTTTTTTCAGGAATTGTATGAAAAACCATTGGTTCCATCGGTAGTATTCGGGAGTGTGAGTTGCGAGCTCTCTCGTCCAGTCGTAACTTACTCCCAGAAGTTTGAACTGTTGTGTGATGCCTTGAATATTTCTTTCCGTTGATATTTTAGGGTGAGCGCCTCCTTTGATGGCAGCATTTTCTGCTGCGAGACCAAAACTGTCAAATCCCATAGGGTGAAGTATACTGTGTCCCCGCATACGTTTGTAACGAGCAATCGCGTCTCCAATACTATAGTTTCGTACGTGTCCCATATGCATTGCCGTGGCTGAAGGATAGGGAAACATTTCTAAGCAGAAAAATGCATTTTCTGGGCGGTGTTCAGGAGTGAGAAAAACTTTTTGTTCTTCCCAGGCTTCTTGCCATTTCTTAGCGATTTCGCGATGGTCTATCATTCTGCTGTGAAAGAGGAAGGTCGTATATATAAGTTTAATTTTCCATATAGACAATTACTCTAATAAAAAAAAGTTAGAATCGTTTAAACTTTGCTGCGGTATCAATCAAGTCTACGTGACCAAGGAATTGTGCTCTACAGCAGTATCGCTCAAGTCCAAGTGCGTTCATAACCTCTCCTGCAGGCTTAGAAGCAGATTCCTTCTTATACTCTTCCCAGAGGTGGCCGATTGGTTTACCACAACTCATGCAACGAATTGGAATAATCATAATGTATGCGAATCTGCCTTGTTTTATAAATATGGCGGTCAGATAGAGCGAACATGGTCGCTTGTAATATCTTCGTACGCGCTATTAGCTGCTTGAGAACCCTCAGCAGAAGAAACAATTGCTTGTTTCCAGCCAGTATCCGTACAATCACCCGCAGCGTAAAACCCGGGAATGTTTGTTCGCGAGGTGCGGTCAATCTTAATTTCTCCGCGCCCATTCATCTCAACACCAATGTCTTTTGCAAGGTCTGTTTGAGCAATGTGTCCGATCGCTATGAAAACAGCACCAAGGTCTAGGTGTGTTGACCCATTGAATTCTTTTGTCAAAGTTACTCCCGTAACAGTGTTCCCGTCGCCAAGAATTTCTGACACTTGTGTTTGTTCCAGCACAGTAATGTTTGGTGTTTCGTCTACGCGTTTACGATTAATCGGCTCTGGCTTTATTGTTGAGCGAGCAATAATATAGACGTGTTCTGCATACGTGGATAAGAGTAATGCTTCTTTTGCAGCTGAGTCTCCTCCGCCAACAATAGCCATTTTTTTGCCTTTAAACAATGCTCCGTCACACGTTGCACAGTAAGAGACTCCTTTATTGCGGTACTCTTCTTCTCCGGGAGCTCCAAGTTCTCTGTGATGTGTTCCTGTTGCGTAAATCACTGTTTTAGCCGTGTAGCACACGTCTTTTAAGCAGACATGAAAGAGCATGTCTTCTTTTCGTGTGAGTGACTCTACTGGTTTTTCGATCATCTCAACATTGAACAATTTCATTTGTTCCAAAAAGATGTCCATCATGTCCCAGCCACTCATTGGCTTGATTCCAGGATAGTTTTCAACGATGTGCGTTGTTGTGATAAGTCCACCAAGTTCTTTTGCTAAAACCAGTGTTTTAAGCTCATAGCGTTTTGCATACAGTGCTGCTGAGAGGCCTGCGCATCCCCCGCCAATGATGATAACGTCGTAGTGTTGTTGTGCTTGGTGTTCGCTCATACAAAGACAAAACGTTAAGCATTCAAAAACGTTGTGTTTGCTGACGCAAAGCATATAAGGAGCGTTTACAAAAAAGCCTTTATGAGAACAGTACTCGTGGTGTTGATGTGTGCATTCTTGTTCACAGGATGCTTTAGTGTTAGTGTGGTGCAAGAAATCAGTCGTGATGGACGTAGCAGCATGACTACCACGATTAACATGCTTGATATGACGAGTATGTGCGATCCGGATGACCAAGCATGTCTAACACAGCAACAAAACCCATGTGAGCAGGCTCCTCGTGGTGTTGAGTGTGTGTATGACGAGCAAACACGCACGGCTACGTATCTGTCGTATGACGTATTGTCTGATGAAGAATTCATGGTGGAGCGCTCGTTACTTACTACGCGATACACACTCACTGGTATCAGCACAAGTCAAGAATTAGAAAACCTTGCTGACGGTCTGGAAGGCGGAGAGTCTCTTGAGATGATGAATATGCTGGGCCTTACCGCCACGCATACCGTGGTGATGCCAGCGCCAGTAACGTTTAGCACTACAGGTCAGGTTTCCGGAAACGAGGTACGTATTAATTTGCTTGAAAGCCCTGATAACATCGTCATCATCGCCGAAGAGGAAAACCAAGCAGTGCTTATTGCAATGATGGTTTTTCTTGGGTTTCTCATCCTAACAGTGCTTGCTTTTGTCACCTCAACTCTGTTAAAGAAGCGTAAACGCAACGCTGTCTTAGAGCATACGCCAGCAGAAGTTAAGCGTGGAGAAGTTGAGAGCGTTTCTAAAACAGAAAAAAAGTATCGCGACTACATTGTGCAACATAAAGACCGGTTTAATCGCAAAGACATTAAGAGCGCTCTTATGGCTGCAGGAATTTCCGATCAGTTAGCAGACAGATATCTTGATCGATACTATCGAAAATAGTCATCTAGTTTTCCTTGTAAGTCAAGGCTTGTTACTCGCTCATAATCACCAATGACATTTCCGTTAATCACCAAAATAGGCGGTTCTATTTCTCCAGTTACGGTCACAAATTCTTGATAGACTTCTGCGTCTTCTTCAGTCACTACTTTTTTTGTAAACGAAACGTTTTTTCTTCGTAAAAATTCTAAAAGACGCATACTGTACGGGTCTGCTGGCTTCACATACGCAACTATTGAGGTCATGTAACAGATGTGTAACGCCATCTTTATAAAATCAGTTGCTCACAGTACTCGCATGGTTTCCTACGATTTTCTTGGTCCAGAAAAGATCCTCAAAGCTTACGACCCAAAAACAGGCATGAAAGCAGTTATTGTGCTTGACAACACAGCTCGTGGACCCGCTAAGGGTGGTATTCGCATGACTCCTACCGTTGACGAAGAGGAAGTGTTTGGGCTTGCTCGCGCAATGACGCTCAAGAACGCGTTGGCAAACTTGCCGTTTGGCGGAGGAAAATCTGGCATCATCGCTAATCCAAAAGAATTGACCATTGAAGAAAAAGAAGGTATCGTTCGTGCGTACGGTAAAGCAATCAAACAGCTCGCTCCAGAAATATATGTTGCTGCTCCTGACATCTCTATGGGTGAGCGTGAGATGCGATGGATTGCTGATGAGGCAGGACCCAAATCTATCACCGGAAAACCGGTTGACCTTGGCGGCATTCCTCACGAGCTTGGAAGCACCGGGTATGGCGTATACATTTCAGTTCGTGAATTATTGAAATTACAAGATGATTCTTTAGAAGGCAAAACAGTAACCGTTCAAGGTTACGGTAATGTCGGAAGCTTTGCTGCTGACTTTATGGAGCGCGACGGTGCCAAACTTATTGCGGCATCTGACTCGTCATGTACACTATATGATCCAGACGGTATTGATGCTCATAAGCTGCGAGAGTTTAAAGAATCCGGTAAGCGTCTTTCTGAGTATCCTGAACACGAAAAGCTCGAGCCTATGGATGTCTTGTTTATCGAGTGTGATATCTTAGTTCCTGCTGCACAAAAGCACGTGATTACTGCTGACAACCAAGACCGCGTCTCTGCTAAGATTATTTCTCAAGGAGCAAACCTTCCTATTGAGCATCATGTTGAGCGTCTTCTTGAAAAGCGGGGGGTACAAAACATTCCTGACATCCTCGCAAATGCAGGTGGAGTGATTTCATCGTACATTGAACACATTGGTGGTTCTGCTGACGATATCTTTCCTGAGATCGAAAAGATTATTGCAGGTAACATCAAAGAGCTCGGTGATGCCTTGATTAACACTGAGAGTGATGCTCGAAAAGCGTGCATTGAGCTTGCACACAAGCGACTTGAGCAATAGCATTCGAAATCACTGAATAAAACCATGTTTTGTGTGGAAGGTTTTCAGCTTTGGTAGCATAACACATAAGAATAAATATAATTAAGTTATACATATGATTATGCAATCATTTGAAACAAAACCGCGAAAGTGGGGTAACTCTTACGGCGTTATTATACCCAAAGAAATCTTTGAAAACGAAAAACTTGGTCCAAACCAACGAATACGAGTCACTATCGAACCTGAAGGAAGAACCCTGGGTCAAGCACTTTGGGAGTCAGGGGCCGAGGATATTAGTGATAAATCTACGGACGAGATTATGCGGATCATTGATGAAGAGCTTTGGGGCATGAAATGAATACATTTGTTGCTGACTCATTCGCCCTCATTGAATTGCGCAAACAAAACCCTCACTATATATCATACAAAACCACGAATTTGATCATCACCGAAAATGCGTTATTAGAGTTCTCGTACTATCTTCTCCGAGAGCAAAAGGATGCAAAACAGACAATAGAGCAATTTTGGCAGTACACAAGACAAATTACCCAAACTGTCGCGTACGCAAGTATCAAAATGAAGTACGCTTTGCGAGATAAAAAACTCAGTTACGCAGACTGCCTTGGATACTGTCTTGCTCGCGAACTCAACGTTCCCTTTCTCACAGGCGATAAACAGTTCAAAGACCTGCCCAACGTAGAGTGGGTGCGATAGGCGATACGTTTATATCAGGTGTTCAGCAGTACTATTTTATGACGATTCCTCCAAAACTTTCTCCAGGAGATACAATACGAGTAGTTGCTCCCGCAAAAAGTCTCTC
>SKIA01000017.1 GCA_007116645.1 Candidatus Woesearchaeota archaeon | reverse complement strand
TGTAGGAACGCTTGCTGAGTATGCGGCAATCCGCGCACCCGTTCCTCCTTGGGAGGTCGCTGCTGCGCGTGATACTTCTTGTTCTTGAGGAGTACAGAGAAATTGTCCAAGAGTATGATCTTCAAGGCCTGTTCGTAATTGTCTGAAGGTTCCTGAAACACTTGACCCAATAGACCACCAGCCTGGTGGTTCCCAGTTACCGTATTGCATTGCTGCTTGACCAATTCGTGCAAAGGTCATTGCTGTTGCAATGGATTCTCGCGTTACTGCACGTGCTCCTTGCAATTCTACTTCTCTATAATAATCTACTTGCGCGTCTCGTGATATTCGCTCTAACTGTTGTTTACGTTCTTCGATTTGTGTACGTAAGTCGTTAAGTTCTTCTACGGAGCGCTCAATCGTGCTTTCTTCAGATGCCATCACAATCGGTTCTGTTGAAAGTCCTAGTAGTCTTGCTTGATCTTGCGTTATTCCGAAACCAGAATAGAATTCTATCATCCTTTCTTGGGATGCTAAGCGCGCCTCAATAATACAATCTCCTCGTACTCCTCCAGCTTGCTGACATGTTTGTATTTGCGAATCAATACGTTGTCTTTCGGTTTGCGCCGATCTATCCACAGTTACAGTCACAGGATCAATAACAGGGATGTCTGAGCTCGAAGAAGGACTTCCTAAGTTAACATTATGTCCCCACAGACCTCTCGTAGAGTCAAGAATTCTTTGTTTTGTCACAGGATCAACTCCTTCAAGAATTTCCTCTTGTCTTTGTAGTGCTTGGTTAAGGAATACGACTTGTGCTTGTTCTCCTCCACGCTCTAGACTAATAATGTTTTCTTCAAGAGTTTTCATTTCTGCTTGCAGTGCATCAATTTCTTCATATCCTCGTACAAGCTGATTGTACGTTCCTGCACCAAACACGTTTTCACCTACCTGTCTTGCGTGTTCGCGAACATTATCTTGGCACGTTCTGTACGATTGAATCACTTCACCGTAAGCTGGGTGGGAAGCAGAGACTCGAGTGAGCGTTCCTGTAGTGCTTGAAATAGTTTGAGCTGCACGGATTTGTGCTGTTTGTTCGTCACCTGCCGAGGGTTGATATACTCTGCCATTTACCACGATAAATTCTTGTCCATCAACACGAGCAGTAGTGTACGCAGGCCTGCATCCGCTGTGTTCGGCAAGTCCTGATAAGAAAATTCTTGTGCTAAGTAGCTGATTGTAATCTTCGGAAACTGCGCAAGCATCGTTTACCCCAGAAATAAGAGTGTTGATCTCTTGATAGGCAGAGTACAAGTTGAAAGAATCCCTTGTAAACTTATCAATGTTCTCTCGTTCCATAGGCAACTTACAGGCGAGTCGCGCTACTTGAACAGGAAGTATTTCTCTTGAACACACAAACACACTTGCAGGACCTATAATTGAGAGTGGATTAGAAAAGAGTGTTTCTGCTTGTGCAAGAGTCGTATCGAGAATACTTGTTCCAGGGATAAGAAAGTACAAGGCTGATCGTTGCTGCACGCACTCTACATAGTTTCTATCTTCTTGACATTCGCGAACGGTTCTTCCGGTCACATCCATTTCATTTAAGCAATTCTCATACACACAAACTTGGCGTAATTTTGCGTACTGATGTTGAACGTATGCAGGTAGACATCCTGTTACAAGGGCTGCGTACTCACTTCTATTAGGGTCAAGAAGTGCGTCAGCACTGATATCGACTCCCAGGCCTTCTACTGCTCCCATAGCTGTTTCTCTGAGCGCATTCCCTGATCCGCTTGAGGATGATTGTGCTGAACTACCGCCGCTGCCAAAGCCTTCCCAGAGGTGTCTGTCAAGGTTGCATTCTACTGCGAAACAAAAGGGTTTTACTGCTCTTTGTATATTCCTCAATGTTAATCCTATACCATCCATAGCTCCTTCTAACGGTTCAGAAACTATTGGAAACCATGCGGTTGCTGCAGAAACAACTAGTCCTGATACCATGCCCTGTGTGAGAGGCTTATCAATACCGCAGGCCATTTGTAGGCCAGTTACTCCTCTACCCATAGTAGTGAGGGTTTTTTGTCTTTGTCTTTGTTCTTCTATAAGAAGTTCTTTTGTTTCGCGTAATTGTTCTCGCGGAGGAGGAAGACGGACAAGCGCGTTTTGCATAGGTACAGTGATAGTGTCCTCTTCTGGATTACCAGCCCCAAATATGGTATCTCCAACCCGAGTCGTAGTTCTAATCACGCATGTAATATTTTGTTGCGCGAGAGTTTCAGCGTCACGATTCGACATCGGTCTCAAAGTAAGATCTATTCGCGTATTTCTTTTCGCAACAATCGGAGCGACATCCACAGGCACTCCTGCCAACCTGCAGGCGGCAGTAATAGTTACTGGTTGTGCAGATGTTTCTTCAATTGCGCTGAGTCTTAAGTCAATAGGAAAGCTTTTGTCCATTACTTGAAAAGTGTACGCGTCAAGCTTGTGCCTTGCAGATGCTTGCGCATTCCAAAAGTTTGGATCAACCGATACATCAGACTCATAGATTTCCAGCCTTCTTACTTCTTCATCGCGGTTCATCGCTCTGTCCGTTACTATGATACGTGCGTCTTCTGAAATACGCGTGTTTGGAGGTCTTATGTCTGCTGTGCATTCAAGCTGGTTTTCGATGTTTCCTCTTCGCACACATTGGCCAGTAAAATTTCCAAAGCTTGTTTGAATAAGCAGATTGGCTGCTAGTGGCTCTTCTACGCGGACAAGAATCCGTGCTGATTGTCCTCCTGCGAGTTGATTTGTTGGAAGAACTACTTCTGTTATTCGTGGGGCTGTCGCATCATAACTTACACTAGGTCTTAGTTCTGCGACATTTCCTGCAGCGTCTCTTGCTGTTATGAGTAATTGCAGGTCTGCGGTTCCAGTCAGGCGCGAAGTACATTGGATTGCGTCTTGTACTGCAGTACACGTGGTTTGTAGCGGGTTATCGTTTGCAGTCACACGTATTGTTTCGTTGAGCACTGGGCTTCCTTGTCTTGCTACGCGAAAGCTTATGTTTTGTTGGTTTGGTCCAAATGAGCATGCTTGGGTGCATTGTCCAACACGAAAGTTTGTGATGCTTGGCGGCGTTTCGTCTATTTGGAATTGTAGTGTTATTTCTTGTTCTACAAATCCTTCGACGAGTTTTCTTGCGATAAACGTTACTTGTTGTGATGGGTTTATTGTTGCTGCAACGCTGCATCTTCCGTCGCACATGCTTGTATCCACTACTCCTGTTTGTCCTCCAACGATTGCTTGGCCTCTGAATTGTACTCCTGATACGTCGTTTGATGCTCTGAATGTGATGTGTCCTTGTATTGTTTCTGTGGGTCCTACATAGCTGAGTGTTTGTCCGTTGACTTCAAAGCGTACTTCTGATACTGCTGTTGCTAGTGGTATGAAAAGAATTATTGCTGTTAGGAGTACTGCCCACTTCACAACGTGTTTTCCCTGAACAGTCTTTATAAATGTTGTTTTCGCACAGCAACTATTCGTGAGTGGTTAGCGCACTTTTCCGTGGGCGTTCTTATCCACAGTAATGGCTGCGCCAGCGAGGGCTTCCCCGTTCACTGTGACGTCTTTTTCTGTGCTAACGATAGTATATTTGAGAAATTCTTCGAACGCGATAGGGTCTTCTTGTCCTGTTTGTTCTCCTATTGTGAGTCTTGTTCCGCTTGGCGCGTCTGGCACGAGTAGCCCTACGGTTCCTTGTTTGTCTTCGCTTGCCAAGAGCATTCCTTGGCTTATTTCTCCTCGCAATTTTGCGGGTGCGAGGTTGTATACGATAATTATTTTTTTGCCTTCAAGTTCTTCTGGTGTGTAATGTCCTTTGAGGCCGGCAACGAGTTGCCTTTTTTCATCACCAATGGTTAATTGTAGTACTAAGAGTTTGTCTGCGTTTGGGTGTTCTTTTGCACTTGTTATTTCTGCTACTCGTAGATCGAGTGCGTGTGTTTGCGGTAGAAATTCTTTTTCGAGTTGTTCTCGCAGGTCATCTTCCATTTTTTTGAAGAGTGTTTCTGGTTGGTTGATTGTTGTGAATGAGTTATCCCATACTCCTTGAAGGTCAGCGTATGAGAGTTCTTGTTCTCCCAGTAATGTTTGTATTTTTGTTGCGGCTTGCGGCATGTACGGGCTGATGAGTATTGAGAGGTCTCGCACGATTGTGAGGAGTGCTCTGATGTCTGCTGCTGCTTGTTCTGGTTGCTCGGCTAGCGTTTTCCATGGTTCTTGGTGTTGGAAGTGTGCATTCGCGTTTTTTGCTACTTTGAATATTTCTTGGAGTGCTCCTCTGAGGTGCTGTTTGTCGAGTTGCTCATGAATTGCTTTGTATTGTTCTCGTGTTTCTCTGATGAACGCTTCTTGTGCTGGTGTGAGCTCGCCTTTTTCTTTGGCTAATTTTGTGTGTGCAAAGTGTGCTGTTCTGTGAACTAGGTTTGCAAGGTTTGCGATGAGTTCGTTGTTTGTTCTTGCTTGAAGATCTTTGAAGCTAAATGTTGTGTCGGCTGTTTCTGGTCTTACTGAGAGGAGATAGTACCTCCATACGTCTGCTGGGATGTCTTTTTCGTATCGCAAACAGTCTTCTGCGAAAACGCCTGTTTTTCTGCTCTTTGAAAATTTTCCTCTTTCAAGGTTTAAGAATTCTGTTGCTGCGATGGTATCTGCGGTGTTCCAGTGTTGTCCTGTCCCAAGCAAGGTAGCAGGAAAGAGTACCGAGTGAAAGACCACGTTGTCTTTTCCCATAAATTGTATGAGTTCTACTTCAGTGTTATTCCACCATTCTTTCCAGTCGTCTCTTGCGTGTGCAGTTATTGAGATGTACCCTATTGGTGCGTCAAACCATACGTAAAATACTTTTCCGGGCATCCCCGGTACAGGTACGCCCCATTCGAGGTCTCTTGTGATTGCTCGTGGTTTGAGTTCTTGCATCCATTGTTTTGTGATTGCGGCTGCGTTCACGCTCCATGTGTGTGTTCTTGGAGAAAGCCATTCTTGTACGAGTGGCGTGAGTGCTGGCAAGTCTAAGAAAAGGTGTGTTGTGTTTTTTATGATTGGTTTTGTGCCTGTGAGTTTGCTGACCGGGTTTTTGAGGTCTGTTGCGGTGATGAGTTGCTGGCACGCATCACATTGGTCTCCTCGTGCGCCTTGAGCTCCGCAGTGCGGGCATTCTCCTTCAACAAATCGATCTGCCAAGTATTGTTGTGCTTTCTCGTCATACAATTGAGCTACTTCTTTTTGTATCACATATCCTTCTTTGTGCAGCGCTTCGTAAATTTCTTGCACTATTGCTTCATGTGTGGAGGTGTGTGTTCTTCCCCATACGTCAAATGATATGTGAAACCAGTCGTAGAGTGTTTTGTGTATCTTGCCGTATTTGTCACAGAGCGCTTGTGGCGAAAGTCCTTCTTCTCGCGCTTTTATTTCTGTGGTAGTCCCGTGTTCGTCAGCTCCGCACACATATAACACATCGTGTCCTTGTAGTCGTTTGTGTCTTGCATATACGTCTGCTGAGAGCGTGCTTCCTATAAGGTTTCCAAGGTGCGGTATGTTATTAACGTATGGAAGCGCGCTTGTTATCAGAACTTTCTTTTTCATTTCAGCCCCTATTTTTCGTCAGGGTCGCCTTTCATTTTAAGTCGTTTGGTAACGCCCATTTTTTCCCCGGTGAATTCATTCTGAAATACGTATGCTTTCATTCCTTTCCAAGTTTTAAGAGTGTAGGCGGTTTGTGCTGATTTCCAGTTTTTTCCTGTCTCGTCTGTGTAGCGTATTTGCATTACTAGTTTTTTTGTGTGTGCTGTTTTTGGTTCTTCGTGTTCACATTCAGGGCATACGAATACTGCTGCTCGTATTTTTACCTTGCCTGTTTTTTCGTTGATAGGTTTTCCCATGAGCGCTTTTTTACATTTTTCGCATGTGAGTTTGTCAACCCATGCGATGATGCGCACGCCGTCAGGCATTTTTCGGTTACTAAAGTAGAGCAGGTCTTCCATGCTGGTTGGTATATCGTCTGGCATATCAACACACAATGGGGAGGGGGATAAAAAGCTTATGGTTTGGTTACGCGGTCTATGTATTCTTTTGGCCAGCCTGTTCTTCGTAGTTGGTTTGCGATCAAGCTTTCATCAATTCCTTGCATCCGTAATTGTGTGGCGTATGCTTTTGCTGCGCTTAACCGTTTTTCATCAATCTTTGGGACTCGTTTTTTTTGAAATAAGAAATAGTATGTGATTGCTCCTCCTGCTCCCAGTACGAGTAAGAGTATCGCAATGATAAGCATCCATGGTGCTCCTCGTTGCTCCGTGGTTGTGGGTTGAGTTGTTTGTGTGGGACGAGTTGTTTCAGACTGCGGAGCCGTTGGTTGTTGTGTGGTTGTTGGTGGCTGCTCCACAGGAGGGGGCGGCTGCGCGGAAGGCTCTTGCTGCTCCTCAGCAGACTCTGGTGGCGGAGGCGTTGTTTGCTCTTCTTGGGCAGGTTCTCTTTCAGAAGTACCCCCTGTCGAAGGAGGTGGCACGTCAAGTGGAGGGATGAATGCCGTTGTAGTTCCAACAAGTAAAAGCGCGACTAGAAAGAGACTCACCTGCTTCATATGTTTGTGTTCGTTGGTACTGGTTTAAAAATTCTTGTGAAACAATGCTTTTTTATACTCGCTATTTTTGTTATGTATAATGAGCGTGATAGTTGTTGGAGGTGGGCTTGCTGGTTTGCGTATTGCAAAAAAGCTTGATGCATTACTCATCACTAATAATGAATCCTTTACGTTCCTTCCGCGCCTTCCAGATAGTTTACGTAAGGGAGAGTCGTACGCTACTCGGAGCATTGCTGATTCACATAATAAAGTAGAGTTTGGCACCGTTACACGAATTGATACTGAAAAAAAAATGGTGTTTGTCGGGAAAAAATCGTTTTCTTATGAGTATCTTGTGCTCGCCACGGGAGCTACTTCTGTGCTTCCTGTTCCTGGCGCAAAAGAATATGCCATCCCGTTTTATACTTTTGATGACGTACGCAAGGTTGTGCAAAAGCTTCCTGTAAAAAAAGTCGTTATTGTTGGCGCAGGCCCCACTGGTGTTGAGGTTGCTGCGGAGCTTTCATCTTCTGCCAAGGTGATTTTGTTGCAAGGCGACAGTGAGATTCTTCCGACTTATCCTGCGTCAGCACGTAAGTATGCTCGTAAGGAGCTTGCGCGTTTGGGAGTTGGTGTGCGCACAAAAGAGTTTGTTGAACGAGTGACTGCCAATTCCGTTGTTACGAAAACAGATTCGTTTCCGTATGATATTTGTGTATGGTGTGCGGGTGTGCGCACCGACATCCCTTCTGGTGTTCCAACACACAAAGGAGTTCTTGTTGATGAGTTTTTGCAAGTAAAAGGACGTGCCAATGTGTTTGCCGCTGGCGATTGTGCTCAGTCAGGAGCTCCGCTTACGGCTCAGGCCGCAGTTCAAGAAGCCGACTTGGTTATTGAAAACATTCGTCTTCTCAAGCAACAAAAGGCTCTGAAAAAATATTCCTATCACCATAAAGGAGACATGCTCTCATTACGAAACAAAGCAATTATTGTTTCAACACAAGGAGTCGCTATTAAGGGCCGTATTGCAGCATGGGCCCGTTCTGTGTATTATTGGTGGCAATTGCGGTCGTATTAGACAGAGGATTTAAATAGTGGTTTTTCTCTGGAGTAGTATCAGTATTCGGGGGTGAATATATGATTACACATTGTGAAAAATATCAAGATTGGGGTTTTTTATTCGTTCGCATCGTTGCTGGAGCTATTTTTGTTCTTGCAGGATGGGGTAAAGTCTTTGGCGGTATGGCTGCTGGTATGCAAGGCGCTATGGCTGGTACATGGCTTGCTCTTCCTGCAGTTGCATGGCTTGTTATTGGCATTGTCGAACTTGTTGGAGGGCTCTTGCTTATTGCAGGACTGTTTATGTCTTGGAACGCTTTAGTACTCGCAGTTATCATGCTGTTTGCAAGTATTGTTCAATGGACAGGAACGCTTGGAGGCGGAGGCTTTGGTGCAGCACGACTTGACGTACTCTTACTCGCAGTGCTTGTCTTGTTTAGCATGACTGGTGCTGGTAAGCTTAGCGTAGATAATGTTTGGTGCAAGCCTAAAGCAAGTAAAGCTAAAAGAGCTAAAAAATAAACAGAACATTTTTCTTTCCTTTTCTTTTTCTTGTATTCATGTATGATCATATCGCAGCTTCTTATAATGAGCTTCACGGGGCTGAGCAGCGTCGAAAGCTCTCTTCGTTACTAGCCGTCGCCACCCTTCCTGACGGAACAGTTCTTGATGTGGGTTGTGGGACTGCACATCTTTCAACATATTTTCTTGACTATGTAGGTGTTGATCCTTCCCAGCCCCTTCTTGACCAAGCACCTAGCAACACTAAAGTAGTGTGTGCTCGCGGCGAGGACTTGCCGTTTGACGATAACTCATTTCCTGTCGTTGTTTCCCTTACTGCATTACATAACTATGATGACTGGCATTTAGGTATTGATGAGTTGTTTCGTGTGTGCTCGCACACCGCACTTGTTGGCGTGCTCAAGAAATCGGCCGAGCACGATGCTATCGTTTCATACGTGCGAGAGCGTTTTAGTGTAATTCATGAGCTGTCCGATCAGCATGATTTGCTACTCGTGTTACACAAGCTTTAAAAAGTAGCATTTCTGGCTACTAGTATATGGATAGTCCCGCAGTACAGCAACGCATTAAGGAACTCGCAAAGACGCTTCGCAGCACAGGGATTGCTGCTTCTGAGACTCGGGCAGAAGAAATGGCTCGAGACATTGTTCGCACTGAAGTGCGCCAGCAAGAGCGCCTTGATCAACGTCGCAACGATCCTTCATTAAATCCTCAGCAGCGCACCGGTTCTGAGACACGTGCGCCGCAATCATTCTCTATTGATAGTAGTATTCCTCAAGACAAACCTATTTCTGAGCTTTTAGCTGAAGACCGGCAACAAACTTCCGCGTTTAAGCGTCCTGAATCATTTGAAGTAAACCAATCCGGCGTTGTTGACGAGGTTGTGCCAACCGTAGAAACGTTTGAAGACGTCGAAAGTGTTCCTCAACAAGATGTATTTGATGAGGTTGAAGAAATCACGTTTGATGCAGAGCCAGCTCAAGAAGCGACTCAGCCAGTTGCAGCACCAGAACCCAAGCCAGAGCCAGTTATGGAATTCACTCCATCACCTACTCCGCAACCCAAACCAGCACCTATGACTCCAGCTCCTTCTTTACAAGGCGGCAATTCTGCGCAAAAAGCGTTCGGCCTCTTGCTCAATAACGCCACTCAGCAACAAGCAGCTACTGAGCAGCGAGCACAGCAACCAGCACCCCAACAAGCACAAGCACAACAATCAGCTCCACAGCAACCAGCACCCCAACAAGCACAAGCACAACAATCAGCTCCACAAGAGCAAAAAGCGCCTGCTGCTGAGAAAAAGGCCGAGGCAAAAGTTGATTTGTCTGAAATGTTTAATTTCTCAAAAAAATAGTTATTCCATTCCTTCTGTTAAGGATTCAATGAGCTCGTCGTATTGACGTTTTTTTCCTGATCGCTTCTTGGACACTTTTTGTTCTTCGTCTTCTGCAATAACTTCTTCAGGAAGTTCATCATCAAGATTTGCTCGTTTTAATGCGATGTTAATAGCTGTTTCTTGTGCCAAGTCCAAAAATTCTCTTGTGTTCGCAGTTTCTTTTGCGATGCGCGAAACAACTGTTTTTGTGAACGGATGAATACCTGATCCTCCAACGCGTTCGATGCGCTCTTGAAGTATTTTTGTGTATTCTTCGTTACTTCGCTTTTTGAGTTGAAGTTCCAAGTCGTCTTTTACAGGGAGTTTTTTGAATTCCTCTGTTGATGCCAGAATAATGCTGCAGTCCAAGTTTAGGATTTCTGTAAGAACATCAAGGTTTTCTTGGGTGAGCTTTTGTGCGTTATCTACTAAAAGCACGTATCTTCCTTTTGCTTTTTTGATGATAAGTTCTGCAAGCTCTACACCAGTTTGAGGGTCGTGTCGAGAAAAGAGTCCTTTGAACGGGTCTGCAAGTGCGTGCAAAAATCCTTCTCCTGATGCTGCTTCTGCGTCCACGTAGTGTCCGCTAATGTTTTTGTATTCTGTGAGTTGGTGTTTGAGCCAGAACATCAGCGTCGTTTTTCCCATTCCTGGTTTTCCAACAATTGCCCCTAGTTTTCGTTGCTTGACAAAAAAGAGGTTTATTTCTTTTCTTTCGTCTTCCATTGCTGCAAGCGGATGTCCTGCTTGTGCGAATGGATTGCTTTTCCACCCAAGCTCTGCTGTCCAGTCCATAGTAAATCCTGCGTGTCCTTTACTGGTTTTTTTGACTGGTTTGTTTTCGTCCGGGTCATAAAAGCTTATTTTCATAGGGTTATAGAGCAGTCCTTTCTTTTAAAGGTTTTTCACTCTCTGCGTGGCAAGAAGAATTTTTTCGTGTGCCGTTGCGAGTTTTTTGTTTGCTAACACAATAAAGTGTTCAATAAATTCGTCACTTACAAGCCGTTTTCCGTCAATAATGATTGGTGTGTCCATTCCTTCTACTGATAGTAACTCTAGCATCACATCGTTTTCTGTTGAGAAGATTCCCGATCGTTTCCATCCATGACTGTGAAATTGCGCAAGTAACGTGTTTGCCGCGTCTAAGTCTCTTGCTGCTGCGTGGATAATGACTGTTTGCATGCGAAGCCACACAGTTCCAGATGAGCCTTCAAGTGTTTTTGCACAGTCAATAAATGCGCTGGCATCTGCTTGTTCGTGCGTGACAAGCGGCCATTCGTACGCATTCTTCTTTTGCGATTCTGGTTCTACCAACAGCAGTATTCTTCCTGCACAGCTTGAAGTAGTATAGTAGTCAGGATGTTCATTAATGGCCTTGATAAGCGGCTTTGCGTGTTCGTCAACGCTTCCTTTTTTGCTTCTATCAAGCTCATTCATTCGCCATATAGCGTGTTCTTTCCGCTCTTCAAACGTCTTCATTGCACGAGCAACTTGCGCGCGCTTTATCAACATACCGAAGAAACACAATAATAAAATAATAAAACTATGTAGCAATTAAAGAAAATAAGTAATTGATTAAACGCCGATAAAACACATAATTTGAAAATAAAATAAATATATAGTATTTATAACAAATAAGTAGTACATTAAATACAAAATAGAGAAAAAACACGATTAAGTAACGAAAAAAACAAATAAGTACACATAAAAAATACAAAATAACAATTTTTAGCCACAAAATAACAAAATAAAAGGAAAGTTTAAATACTCTTTACGGTGAAAACATCTTGCGTGCAGTGACACACGAAGTAACCCCGCAAGAAGCAATCCACGCATTAAAAACACTCAGTAGACTCCTTGAAGACACGTACGGCATTTCTGCTGAAGAAGTACTCCAAGAGTCAAAAACAGTTCCTGCAAGCATTTTTGCATCTTCTCTGCCACCATTTAGCGCGCTTGCCACGTACCTATCACAGCAAGGCACGAGTAACAAAAAAATCGCTCAAGTCACAAAGCGTAACCGCTCGTTTGTGCGCAAAACTGTCCAGCAAGCAGAGTTTACTGAGCGCGGAGCGCGCATCCCTCTCAACCTTTTTGCGACTGAGCTCAGCGTCCTTGAAGCAGCAGCACACCACTTGCGCACGCAAGGCTACGAAGTCCGCGAAATCGCCACGCAACTCGGAAAGGCACAAAGCACTATCAGAACAGTGTTGCTCCGCGCAGAAGAAAAACGAGGTGGACGACTATGAGAAACAACGTACTCGCACTCGCACTCGTTATCTCCTTGCTCGCACTCGCACCCATCCCTGACCCAGGCCACCCCGCAGAAGGGATCGGTCCAGGAACCTTTGCTCCAGGAGACTTTGTGTTCCCAGATGACCTTACTGTCACTCAAGGATTGTTTGTTGAAGGCGATATTCTACAATGGAATAATCGCATACAACACCAAGTAGCCTATCGTGCAACGTCCAGCGTCGACCAGCGTCACGAAGTACGAATCCCGTGGCCATCGACCGACTCAGGACCAATCATCCTCCAAGTAGAAGTACTGGTAGACACGTCAAGCACAGGCTCACGACACTATGTCTCGAAGTTGTACTACCTCACAAGCCTATCAAGTATGAACCCAGGAGAAGTGCACTCACAAACAAGCTACTACAATGCCCTCTTCGTAGCAGAAGCAGGACGTTGGCACACCATAGAAAACATTGAATCAGACACAGGAGAAGGAGAAATCGTTATTCCCATCCACTCAAACAACGACCGCACCACCTCCGTAGTACTTACTGCGTGGGGGACAGAAGAAATTGTTGAACTCATACAAGGCGCGTACTTCGTCTCCAACGCACAAGGAATCTCAACACCTGCACAACCAAGCCTGCAACTTCCAAGTGGTGTAGACATGGACTTCAGAGGAAGCGACCTACTCAACGTAGGAGACGCTACCTTCACCGGAGACGTGGTGGTGCCAACACCCACAAGCCCCTCACACGCTGCAACCCGCGGATACGTGGATGACGCAATCACAGGTCTTGGCGCAGGAAACGTGACAGGAGGCGGAAGCGCAGGACAAGTCACGTATTGGACAAGCTCAGATGCCGTTACCGGAAACGAAGCGTTGTATTGGGATTCTTCCAGTAACCAGCTGCGCATCGGACAAGCTCCTGGAAGCGCGTTAACCCTTGATCGCTCACTCAATATCGGAAGCGGAGCACTCGGAGACACCGTAGGAGTACGGTTTTCAGTCATGGACGGCTCGCAAAACACGCGAGCAGCAATTCGCCTAGACGCAGACACGCGAGAGCTCGCCTTTGACCACACATGGAGCTCTGGAGGAAGGATTGATTACGTGTTTTATCGCACCTCAACAGACGAGTTGGTACGCATCTATGGAGCGACAGGAAACCTTAATCTTGAGTCAGGAGCGCTCCAAACTAATGGCACAACAAGGATTACAAACGCTGGAGTCCTCCAAAACGTAGACATTGACGCAGGACTCATCACATCAGGAACTCTTACAGCCGGGCAGGGAGGAACAGGTATTTCAGGAGCGGGAGGAACAAGCAACAGAGTACTTCTTACCACTGATGGCTCGACGTGGAGTGCAGGGCAAATAGACTTAACAACAGGACAGGTGACAGGAGCACTTCCTGTTGACCGCGGAGGAACGGGTGCCGCGACACAATCAGGGGCGCGAGCCGGTCTGGGGGCAAGCACGGTAGGAAGCAATCTATTCACACTTCCAAACCCGGGAGAAATCACGTTTTTGCGTGTCAATGCTGACAACACCGTAAGCGCTCTTAATGCCTCTGAGTTCCGAGACGCTATTGGCGCAGGGGAAGGGAGCGGCGGAGTAGAAAGCGTGGGACTGAACATGCCAGGAGAATTCAGCGTGTCAGGAAGTCCCGTAACTGATTCAGGAACACTCAGCGCGTCTTGGCAGTCACAGTCACAAAACACCGTGCTCGCAGGACCTACCAGCGGGTCTGGAACTCCCGTTTTTAGAACGCTCAGTTCAGGAGACATCCCCACAATCAGTATTGGAAGCGGTACGAGCGGGACGTTGTCAGTGTCTCGCGGAGGAACGGGCGCTACATCGTTTACAATTAACGGAGTGCTGCTTGGTTCGGGCACGGGCGCAGTGACTGCTACGAGTTCAGGAGCCGCCAACCAAGTGTTGCGCGTTCCTGGTGGCGGCGGCGCGCCATCGTTTGGTGCTATCAACCTTGCCAGTTCAAGCGCAGTAACCGGAAACTTACCACACACCAATGCTGCGTTTGCAAACCAGAACGTAAGAACCACTGATAGCCCAACCTTTGATGGGATGACGATGACGGGAAAAATCGCAAATGGTGGCAGCGCAGGTATTGAAATCACGTCAAGTGATGTGATCATCACGGTCGGGTAAACATAATTATAAAAACCATTGACGAAGTCTAGGATGTGGGGAGAATGGCAGAAACATCTACGCGCACGCAAGCAATCATCCTATTAGGAGTACTCTTAGGAATTCTCGTTGTAGCTGCTGTCCTTTCTGGCAGCGCAATCACCGGATTTGCAGCCTTTGTTGACGCACCACAAACAATCACTCTTGATCTTGTATTCACCCAAAACACCACCTACTTACTCGGAATGCAAGAAAACATCACAAGCTTGCGAGCGACAGGAAGCTACGTTGGAACCGAAGGGTTCAGTATTCGCTACAAAAACCAAACAGTGTTCTCATATGAGCCAGAACCTATTCCTGAAGATACTATCATACTCACACAAGACGGCACAATACCCACTCGAACAATGAACTTCTCTGGCAGATGCCAAGAGACTTGCAATATCTCAACAATCCCCCCTCATGAGCTACGCATCATCGTTTATGATGGAACGCTCGTTATTAATGAATTAACGCATACGCAACGACAACCCAGAAGACAAGCAACTCAAGAGGGAACACAAGAAGAACGAATTGTAGAGCGGCCAGCACCACCGATTCTTGATGATCCTACGATTCCTACACGGGTGCCTGAAAACATTCAATCACTCAACCAAGAGCTGAGAAGTAATTTTGTTCAACGAACTACTCGCACACCTCCTGATATTGAGCAACTGCCTGTGCTTCGAGATATTCCTGAAGAGGCAGTAGTTAGTCGTGGAGGAACTTTTTTTCCTGGCCCTGGAAGGATCAGCGGAGACGCTCGCAGTACCATTAGTGACGAGCTCATTGAAGAAAACGCTACGGGAAGAATTATTGATGCAAAGTTTCATCGCTACGCCATGGATCAAGGAGGGTTTGATGCCGAAGTGCCTATGATTGTAGTATACCAAAGTGCCGAGGAAGAAAGTAAGTTGGCAGGGGGAGAACGGTATGGTTCGCTGCAATTTGTGACTGCTCGCTATAACGACCTTGCAGGGATTTCGGGAGCAAGCGATTCTCCTGTGCGCCTTGTTACTGTAGACATTCCTGTTCGCGTAGCTGCAACAAGTAGTGCCGAGCATATTGGAGCGACCGCTCTTGTTGGGAACGAGTTTTCAGGTGCGCTGGGAGCATGTGTTGTGGACACAGGGTTATCTGATCATGAGCGCTTCGAGCACAACGTGGTAGGTGGAATTAACCTTCTTGATGAAGATGATTCGTTCATTGATGATCATGGCCATGGAACAAGTATGGTTGATGCGTTACTTGCTGTTGCTCCTGGAGCACAACTCTATATTGCTAAGGCTCTTAACGAGCAAGGAGTTGGCAAAACAAGCACAGTTATCAAAGCCATTGATTGGTGTATGCAACAACCTGTAGAAGTTATTTCGTTATCACTAGGCGCAGAGACCTACCCTTCATGGTGTGATGAAGCAAGTTTGCTTGCTCAAAAAGCCAATGAGGCTGCTGCAAGAGGAATTACTGTAGTGGCTGCCGCCGGCAACCAAGGCCCAGGCTCTATGACAACGCCTGCGTGCGGGTCATTAGTAACAAGCGTTGCCGCTACTAACGCCCTCGCATCTCCTGAGACGCTCTGGGAAGGATCATCTGTTTCTGAAGTGACTTGGATTGCAGCTCCTGGAATGAGTGTTTCTGTTGGCGAGCGCTCTCTTACTGGCTCTTCTGTTTCTGCAGCTATCGCATCGGGCGCCGCTCTTGTGGTGCAAGAGACCACTAATACTTCAGGTAGTGAGTTGCGAGACCTTCTTCGAGAGTCAGGAACGATTGTTTCTGAAGAATATCGTTTGCCTTCGATTTCTGTAACAAATGCAGTGCTTGGTAACCAAGGACTGACTACACAAGTTGAAGGCACTCAGTCTCCTTCTGGTAGGCAGAGCAACACAGATGATGAACTGTACATTCAGAGCGGGTGTATGAGTGTTGATTTTTGTTCTGATTTTGAGCCATGTCCCGATACGTGCGGAGATAATCTGGAAGCCATTTGCACCACCTCGCAGTTTAGTTGTAACTTCAATAGTTGCGGATATTCCGAAGACCCATGTCCACCAGGAGAGTTTTGCGAGTTCGATTTTGATTCGGGGAGCGCCGTCTGTGCAGGATGTACACCAACTACAAGTTGTTCTGCACAAGATCGTGAGTGCGGAAGCATTTGGAACGGGTGCGAAATGGAAGATTGTGGGACGTGTTTATCAGGGTATAGCTGTGATGATGGAACGTGTGTGTGCGACTTTTCTTGTGCAGGAGAAGGGTTTGAGTGCGGTTCATATTTTACCTGTGGAGAAACATTTAATTGCGGAACATGCGGTTCAGGATTTTTTTGCGATGGAGGAACCTGCGAGCCAGAGCCAGAGACGTATTCGTGGTTTACCGGACCTTGGAGTTCATGTAGTGCTGAGTGCGGCTCAGGAACGCAAACACGTACAGTGTACTGTGAGCGCGAAAGTGACGGAGCACAGGTAAGTGACAGTTTTTGTAGCGGGTCAAAGCCTGCCGAGTCTCAAGGATGCACCGGTCCCGGGTGCCCAAGCGCTTCGAGCTGGAGTTGTAGCGGAAGCTGCTCTCGCTGCCGAACAGTGTACAGCTGTTCTTCAGGGACATGCGTATCAAGCCAGGAATGTGAAAACGCCCCAGCAGGACAGCGATGCTCATTTGGAAGCTGGACAACCTCAGGGTCCTGTAGTACATCTAACTGGGCGTGCACTGGAGGAGGAAGCCCAAACAGCTGCAGCCGAGAACGAGACCTCTTCATGTGTAACGGCTTTGGAACCTGCAACCAACTCAAAGAAACACAATCACAAAACGCTCCCTCAGGACAAGTCTGCGACCCACGATTTGGAAACGACGTATTTGTAAGCGTTTCAGCAAGCAATTACTGTGGTATAGGCAATGATTGCGCATCAGGAAGTTGCTCAGGAACCATAAACTACCGTTCATGCACAGGAAGCGGTACGTGTAGAACAAATAACGTCGAATCACACTCAGTAAGTGTCAGCGCAAACCAAGGAGAAGTCCTCAACACCGCGTGTAACAGCGTTTCAGGAACCTGCGGCACAGGAAGTTGGAGTTGTACAGGCAGCGGCAGCCCAAACAGCTGCAGCCGTGAGCGACCAAACTACGCCTGTACAAGTGGAGGATCGTGCTCATTCACCGTAAGCACCACCACACAAAACGCTGGTGCAGGAAACGTCTGCCACAACGGAAATTTTGTGTCAGGAAGCTCCACACGATACTGCGGAACATCAAGCGCGACCTGCGTAGGAGAGGATTATGGAGAACAAAGATACGCGTGCGCAAGCGGAGGAAGTTGCGCAACCACCGGAGGGACGTTCGTACCCCTATCAGGATCAGCAGGAACAGGGAGTTCGTGTGATTGTGCTGGCGAGTGTAGCTCAGGAATCTGCGAAACAAACGTCTTTCAAGGGTCTGTCACGTCTCAGCGCTGCTTAGCAAGTCTTGCGCAGTGTATTGATGGAGGAGGAACTGTGCGCAACTCAGGAGTCAGTGTCTCAGGTAACACGTGTTATGGACACAGCAGCGGAGGCTCTGTCTGGCTCGCAAACACCGGAAGATACATCATCCAAGACAACTCAAACACCTTGGCAATCATAGACCGCTACGGAAGCATGGCAGTACGTGGATCACTCACCACAGGCACAGGCTCGTTTAGCTCGTCTGGCTGGATACTAGAAAACAGCGGCGGAACTCCACGTATGAGCATCGCTTCTTCAAGCGGAAACATGCGCATCGCAGGCTCTGTGACTGAGCGCACCACAAGTCTAACCGGAAACGGGCTTATTGTTAGAAACCCTGCTGGGACTGCGCAAGCGATCTTGCGTGATGATGGAAACGTGCGACTCAGAGGAGACATTGCTCACAGCATCACTTCGCTGCCTTAGTTATTCTAAGAAGGTTCTCATTGTTTTGACAAACTCGTCTGCTTCTTGGTGGAGTCTGTCAAACCGCGCTCCCGCCACTGTTTCTATGCGCCGCGCATAAATGTCTTTTTGTAGGTCAAAGAATCGTTGTGCGGTGTCCGCGTACTGTTCTTTGAGCAGGCCCTTATGTACGAAGTGTTCTCGCAGGAGGTCTGGTACGTGCTGTGGTGTTTCCGGCGTCACTCCTGCGCTCATGAGCGCTGCGTGTGCGCTGTTTATGACCGCCCAGTATAAGTCGATGATTCCAAGCATGAGTTTCCATTTGCTTGCCATAACAAGTTGTGGTGCTCGTGCCCAGTAGCTCCAAATGGCTTCGTTTGTTGGGCGTAGTCTTCCTTGTTTTAGGAGAAGTTGCATGGGAGTAAAAAATCCTGTGTCAATGATTGCGTGTCCGTCGCGCAGCATAGTTACCACGACTGGGTCTGCTGTTCGTACGTATTCCCAGAAGTTTGAAAAGCGCAATGTTGTGATGTGTAGTCGTTTGTCTGTTTGCCGCACACAGTTTTCTATGATGATGCGATATGCTTGTTGAAGTTCTTGTGTGAATGCTACGTGGATGTCGTCTATGATGATGAGGATGTCTATGTCGTGTGGGTGCGTACTTTCTGGTCGTGCTGCTGATCCAAAGAGCACTACTGCTCGTAATAGGTCTCCTAATTCTTTGTGTGCGAGGGTGGTAAAGTGATACGCTATGTCTTGTACTTCTTTTGGGGCGTGAGAACTGGGTGCTTCTCGCCTCTCCACCGGGAATTCCATGTGTTGTTCTTCTCTGACCGCGCTTTTAAACGTTGTTTACTCTTCGCGAGTGGGTGCGGTGTACGCAAAAATGGGTATTTGCCCTATCCAAGTCGTTTTTTGTTTTTCTAAAAAATCAGGATGATACGTGTCGTGATACAAGTACAGGGTGCCTGTAAGCTCTCGCAAAAGTTTTTCTTTGAGGTAGGAAAAGTTTCTGTCAGCGTACATATAGAGTACGTCGTAGTTTGAAAGATCAAGTTCCATCACGTCTTGTGCGGTGATAGTTGCTGCAAGTTTTAGTTGTGCGAGTGCCAGTTGTCCTACGCTTGCAAGTTCTTGGTCGTACTCTACTCCTGTCGCGTCAACATACATACTTGCAATCGCAACGACTCTTCCGTCTCCGCAGCCAATATCTAAAAAGCGTGTTTCTTGTGCAAATTGTTTTTCTTCAAAAAATGCTTTGACATCATCCATATTGGATACACCCCAAAAACCTACTGCTGTTGATCGCATCGGCAAGGCTCCATTGGCATGTTTTTCTTTGTCTTGTGTAGTAAAGTACCCTTTAATCTCTTCATAACTCGTCTTGCTCATACAGTCCTCCTGTTTTGAGTGCGTGTTCTGCTTTTGCCAGTTCATATCCTGCGTATGCTGCGTGTGAGAGGTCTGTGATTCGATGCTCGACAACGAGTCGTTTGTATGCTTCTCGTGCGTTTTCTGCTGAGAATTCTTCAAGGCGCTTACCGTATGGCGAGAGGTGCGTAATCCATATGCGTCCTTGTCGTATGCGTATGAGCAAGTTGCTTTTTGGGTCACCTTGTCGTCTGAGGATGTGTGGTTTTGCACTCCACGCGTTTTCGTATCGTTTCGTGGTCGTAAGGAGTGCTGTGGTGATTGTGACTGTTCCTGCTGGTTCGTCTAGTTCTGATGCGATGAGTGCGAGTAGGGAGAACATTGCGCTTGCGAGCAGAGGGAATTCTCCTAGTGTTGTGGTGCGCAGGTGACTGGTGAGGTGAAGTGTGTTGTCATGATAATACACTTCTACAAGGTCCAAAAGAGGTTCTTCTACGTCGTCTCCAAAGGTAATAACCGCTGCTTTTTTTTGCGTGAGTTGTTGGACGAGCCGTGCGAGTCGTTGCTTTTTGTGCAAGTGCTCTCCGTACGTTCCAGGAAGATTTTCTAGGACGTTTGTCGTGTATGTTTCTTCCTGTTCTTGCACTTGCAAAGGCAGGGTTCCTTGTTGGGTGAGGTGCACATGCACATTCGCAAGGGTTCCAAATCGCGCCAGCAAGTGTGCCAGTTCCACGCTTGCTCGCTCGATACTATCGTGTCTTATAGCGTGTTGATGTCCTGTGGGGAATCGTGTAGGGGGCGTAATGGTTGGCTGTGGGTATTCTTGCGGCGTCCCCCACGACTCTTTTTTGGGAAGTGCTTTGATGTACGCAGCGACGTTGGCGTAGTCTTTTTCTGTGCGTAAATCATGTAACGTGACATGTGCGCGAACAGCATCTATTGATTGCACAGGAAGTTCTGTGTCGATATATCCTGGTGCTCCGATGACGCGTCCGTCTTGTACTCCGTGTTCCCAAAGCGCAAGCAAGGTGTCCGAGCATTTGTTCAGGTCTGCTCCTACCATGATAATGTCTCGTATCTGTGGATTCTTAAGAAGTCCTCGCATGAGTTGGCTTATTCCTTCGTCTCGGCTGTAGAGTTGGCTTGCTATTGCATAGAGTTCTTCTGGTATGCGTGTCAGCACATGTTCTTTTTTGGTCCACAGCGTGAGAATGCCTACTTGTGTTCCTGTTCCGTAGCGCATGTGAGGATTCGTCATGCAACAAGGAGTATGTCTCGCTTTTTTAATGTCTTGTTTGAGTCCACAGCGCAAGAAGCTGTGCGTGGAGCGCAGGGTGTGCTGCGAGCACTCCTGTAACCCCTGGTCGCGTCCATGGCCCTCCGTCTAGTGCGGTGACTGTGCATCCTGCTTGTTGTGCAATCATGCATCCTGCTGTGAAATCCCATGGAGGAAGGTCATGCCCAATAAATGCATGTAGGGCTCCGCTTGCAACCATGCAGAGCTCAAGGTTTGCTGAACCGAGTCTTCGAAAGTCTCTTGTTGTTGTTTTGAATTGTTCGTATCGCGTGCTTATTTCGCGTATACTCTTTGGCGTGTTTTTGTGGCAGAATGCGACGAAGGCTTGCTCAATCTCTGGTGGTTGTGGTGTTCGCAAGACGCGATTGTCCATGTATGCTTGCGTGGTGGTTGCGTGAAAGGTATGACTTAGTGTCGTTACTCCTGCGAGTTGTGGCGCCCGGCGTGTTGTGAGTGCAATTGCGCTGCAAAAGTAGGGTATGCTGTGTACGTAGTTGGTTGTGCCGTCAAGAGGGTCGATGATCCATAAGTGCTCGTTCCCTTGTGTGTTGCCTTCTTCTTCTCCTAAGATAGCATGCTGTGGTCTGTGCGTGTGAATCATCACTCGTAGGGCGCGCTCAATTGCAAGGTCTGTTTCTGTCACGAGTTCTTTGGCTGATTTTTCGTGTATGCGCAGTGGTGGAAATTGTTGCGCGAGAAGTGTTTTCGCGCGCTCAAGCATCCGTATCAGGAGTTCTTCGTCTGACATAGTTGTGGTAAGGCTGTGGTGTTTAAAAGTGCTCGGGAGAAAAAGATTATATACAATGTTATCCATAACAGTGCATGGCTAGGAAAAAAGAGAATTCGTATGGCTTGGTCGTTCCCGGGTGTTTGCTTGCGGGCATGGGATTTGGGTTCTTGCTCAATCAAGTTCCTGCAGGATTGTTTATTGGTCTTGGCACAGGATTGTTGCTCTTAGCTTTCTTGAAGAGTAAGCGTTAGTGTGGGTAGCTTTTACTTTGCATGACGTAACTGACAAAGAAGACTACAAGAAAGAATGCGATGTGTGCGGTGATGAATTGCGGTACGGTGTATCCAGTGTTTTTTGTGAGTGCGAGGACGAATAT
>SKIA01000041.1 GCA_007116645.1 Candidatus Woesearchaeota archaeon | reverse complement strand
ACTCCGCATTTGTCTAAACACGCTTGAAATATTGCTCGCTCTTCAAGATTAGGTGCGGTGATGAACACTCGTCTATGTCCTTGTCTTGACCAATTAATACATGATTCCGCAGCGATAATTCCTTGCATATACCAGATGACTTGTTGTTCATCACATCGCGGCATTTGCCAGGTCATCGTTTTGACTATTTTTTGAACTGTTTGCGTAAATAGTGAATTTCTATGCTCAAGCATCAGACACCCGTCATTTACCGGTACTTGTCGTGGGCTTGTTGGAGTAAAAGAGAGTACTGTAGGATAACTTCTGTCCCAGTGTACGTCCGTGACTGTTGCCCAGTGTTCTTTGAGTTCACAAGAAAGTTGTTCATCTATCTCTGTTCCTTGAGGGGGCAAATTGATTTTGATATACCATTTCCAATCCGTGCAAAGCAGTAAGTTGGTCTGCTCAAACCAGTCAAGCACATAGTTTATGAGTGCTGGTTCTGTATTTGCAAATGTAAGGGCTCGGTTGTGCGTTTTTGACATCTCACCTTGGAGTAGGCCAAGCACCTGAAATGTTTTTTGTGTACTTGGCAATGTTTTGGGAAATGTTCGACTAAACGATCGCAAAGCGCCTGTATCTCCTGTTTGATTACTGATGGGGACGCTGTACTCCACATCTATTTGTTCTTCTAGTTCGTGAATTCTGACTGGATATTCTCTGAATATTCCGTCATATCTCTTCGTTGAAACGATCGTTTGAGGAACAAATGATTTTACTGATAATACCATAGAAGAGTAAGGGTTTTTGCCTTAAATACTCTTGTGGCCGTACATGTCCAGTGAGAAAAATAGAGAATAAAAAAAAGAGGTAGTCGTCCGAAATACTACCTGTATGACTTCTGTCGTTTCGCCCGCGCGCGTCCACGTCGGTTCGGCTTTTTTGGTTCTTTTCGCCGAACGTCTGCAACTAGCAGGGTTCTGTCGTAATCAAGGAATACGCTTTCTAGCTTGTCGTTGTGTTCAACGAGTGCTTTTGCGATCGCAAGTCGTGCTGCGTCTGCTTGTCCTGCAACGCCGCCTCCTTGTGTGGTTACGTGAATATCAACTTTTGCTGCAAGATCTCCAGCAAGGATGAGTGGTTCTCTGATGCGAAGAGCGTACATTTCTTGTTCAAGAAGGTTTACAGGCACTTTGTTGATGGTGACTTTTCCTGTTCCTTTACTCATTACTGCGGTTGCACGTGCTGATTTTCTTTTACCGCTAGTTAGCGTGTGGGTTTCTTTTTTGCTCATACTCTTCCTCCGAGGACTCTACAGAGTTCTTGTACTGTGATGTATCTGAGTGTTTTTGAGTGCTTGATGTGTGCTGCGTCAATGGTTTCACTTTTTTGATCTTCTGGATTTCCGATGTAACACATGACTCGTTTGTATGCTTCTCTTCCGCGTGGAGTGTTTGTTGGAAGCATGCCTTTGATGATTCGTCTCAAAAAGCGGTCCGGCATACGTGGAAGGAATGGTCCCCAGTGAGGTCCTCCTCGTTGGTATTGCGTTTGGTATTTCTCAATAATTGTTGTTTTGTTCCCAGTAAGCACTGCTTTTTCTGAGTTTACAATAGTGACTGTCTCTCCCTTCAGTGCTGCTTTTGCAACTACTGTAGCAAGGCGTCCTACTTTGAGGTCTGTTGCGTCTATGATCATCCGATTATTCTCCCTGTTTTTTTCGGGTGCTTTGCCATGAACTCTTCAATGGTGAGTACGTCACACTTTGCTGCTTTGAGCTTGTCAAGTGCTGATTGCGAGTAGCTTTGCGCAACTATTGTGAGTTTGTGCGTAACTTCTCCGTCTCCAAGGACTTTTCCTGGGACGACGATTGTTTCTCCCTCTTTACTTACGCGACTGATGCGTGAGAGATTTACAGATCTTCGTCTGCGGCTGGACATGTCCAGGTCCTCTGCTACCCTTCTCCAGAAGGGAGTTTGTTTTTCTGCCGCCTCTTTGACGAGACGGGTTCGTTGGTTGTTCATGGTATTTTGTTGTTGTTGATGAGGGTGAAGGGGTTCGAACCCTCGCAGGCACTAAGCCACTAGGCCCTCAACCTAGCCCCTTTGACCACTCGGGCACACCCTCAGAGTGTTTTTGCGAGTTCTGCGAACTCGTCTAATTGCTGGTCATATGCGGATAGTGCTTGAGCGATCATGTCTTCGGCGCTGAGTTGTCCAAAGCTCTCGACAAAGAGCACGTAGTCACCGTCTTCGTGCGTGACTTCGATGCCGTCAATTTGTTTGTCTGGCATGTTGTGTGCTGCTTTGACTGTGAGTTTTCCGCTTTTTACTTCGAAGAGTTGCGGGTACTGTTTTGCAACTTCTTCCGGGTTTTTTGGTTGCTTAGTGATTGTGATGTGTGGATAGTGGTTGTACCAAACGTGTCCTGGACTCCATTTGCTGTGTTCTTCGCCAACACCTAGTCGTGCTGTTGCGATGAATTCGAGGTCTTGTCCTTCGACGAGTTTTGTGATTGGCATTTCTGGGTGTACTGGAACAACTTTTTTGTCTTTTGAGACGAGGTCTTTTGCTTTGACAATGGTTGTTTGTTTTACTTTTGGAACGCTAAGAGTGAGTACTACTTCTACTCGTGGGTCCGCTGTTGGTTCTGTCCATTCTTCTTTTGGAAGTGTGTATGTTTCTAGGTCCGTTGTAAGTGGGATGAGGCCAAGTCTGTGTGCGACCATTTCGTCGTACAGGATTGAGTTGTTTGTTTTGAATTCTACAAAGTCGATTGCCATTGTTGGTACGCGTGCGATCAGGTACCTTCGGAGTGTGTTGATGTAGGCTGCGTTCGTGTTTGTGATACGAAGTGCGAGTCTTCCGTTTTCTTCTCCGAGTTTTTCTAGGTTCATACTCTTCGTCCTCTGCGTCCGCCTTTCTTTCGGCAGCCGTCGTGTGGGTGAGGTGTTACGTCTTCGATGATTCCGATTTTAAAGCCCATTCTACTCAGTGAGCGCACTGCTGGTTGGCTTCCAGGGCCTGGGTTGTTTGGTCCATTGTGGCCTCCTGGTGCGCGTACTTTTACGTGTAGCGCTGTGATGCCTGCTTCTTTTGCGATTTCGCCCGCTTTTTTAGCTGCAGTCATTGCTGCTGTTGGACTTGATTCAAGGCGGTGTTGTTTGACTACTTGTCCACCTGATGCAAGTGCAACGGTTTCACTTCCTGTTACGTCTGTGATGTGGATGATGGTGTTGTTGTAGGATGCGTAGATGTGACATACTCCCCAGCGGTTTACTTCTTTACTCAAGGTCTTTATCCTCCTCTGATAGTTTCACAAGTTCTGGTTCTTCTTCTTGTGTTTGAGTTGATTTTTTCTTTCTCTCTTCTTGTGTTCCTTCTGGTTGTTTTCGTTCTGCGTGTGCGTCGTTTGCAAGCACGCTTGTTGGCTTGAATGTAATGTTTGATTCTTCGCTTGCAGTCACGATGTATCCTGGTGCGTTGATGATTTTTCCGTCAACGAGGATGTGTTCGTGGGTGATGAATTGTCTTGCTTGTTTTACTGATCGTGCAAGTCCTTTTTTGTGAACGATTGTTTGTAATCTTCTTTCAAGGATGATTTCGGTGTCATAACCGAGTACTTCTCCGAGGTCAGTTGTTTCGTCTACGAAGCCGTATTTTTTGAGTCTTGCTCGTAGTTGTGTTTTTTGTTTTTCTGCTTGTTCTAAGCTCATTGAAGGGAATTTTTTGATTTGGTCTTTGAATCCTTTAAGGATCGATTCAGCTTTCCAGAGTTCTTTTTTGTTTGTTAGGCCAAACTTTCTTCGGTAACCGCGCTCTGCGTCAATGCGTTCCTTATTCCAAGGGTGCATTGGCGTGGTGTACTTTTTCCGGATGCGTTTAATGTCTCCCATCTATCGTTTCTTCCCTTTATTTCGTCTGAAGTTGCTTTTTGTTCGTTGTCCGCGCACCGGAAGTCCGACTGCGAGTCTGATTCCTCTGTATGAGCGCATTTTCTTTTGTCGTTTCAGATCGTTATCTTTTGTAACAATAAGGTCGTTGACAATGACGTGCATGTCTTGTCCTGTTTCAAAGTCTCTTCGGCGGTTCATAAGCCATGCAGGAAGTCCTGCTCCTGTGAGGTCTTCGATTACTGCTTGGAGTTTTTTGATGTCTGCATCTGAGATGTCTCCAAGGGTTGCTCTGCGCTCAACGCCTGCTTTTTGGCAAATTGCGTTTGCGAGCATGTGGCTTACGCCTTTGATTTTTGTAAGTGCGATTGCTGTTTGTTTGCGACCTTCAAGGTCTGTTTGTGCGATGCGCACAATGTGTCTGAATTCTGTGTTTTCTGCCATGATATTTTATGAGCGCAAGAATGAAGTTCGTCTTCGCCCTCCATTCGCTTGCACTCGGGCGTATTAGAAGTGCGAATCTCGAGGCGTTTAAAAAGGTGTTGGTTTATGCAGCAAGCAGATGTGGTTCGCTTGGTACTTGAGCAAGTGGCCTTGCACGTCCCGCGAACACGCCTCTCCGCGAAAATAGTGCTTTATCATACAGCAAGTGTGCGCCCGGGGACGTATTCAGTACCGCAACATCTGGCTTTCTTTTCAAGTCATAGTCAAAAATTCCTGCTCTGTTTTGGGCTGCTGCAAGCAGCTCGACGTCTTCTGGAGTTACTGTGTAGTCGCGCTGAGCCGAGTGTAATTGCTCAAGAGCGTATGCATTTAGCTGTGATTCTAGCAAGGTAAGGCTGGGAGTTCTTGGATGACGAGGGACCGCGCTAAACTGAGCCAGAATATTTCGGTACAAAGAAAGCGGCCTGCGAAACTCGTCTGGAAGGTCGTTGTTTGATTCATAGTACTCATCAAATCGACTGAGATGATCATTGATCGTGCCGGGCTGTGACGGAGAGAGTGCGAGACGAGATGATTTTGAGCGCAGTAGCCGCATTAATTCTGCCATCCTGCTGTTGAGCAACTGAGTCACTATAGTTGGAGAATGTCCATTGTGTGCAAGGTATCGCACTCCTTCAAATGCAGGAGAGACTAAGGGCATACGTTGTCCTTTTACTAATATTTGTGGAGACATATCGCGAGTCGCCACATAGAGTACGTCTGTGCCTTCAGGCAGGATAGGCTTGAGAACTGCTATTGTTTCTAATGCTTGCCCCCTCATACGCATGTGATGACCCAGACTTATATCTACTTTATGTTGAAAACTATGGAAAAAAGTATACTGAAAAATATATTTTCTCTATAGTAAATAATATTTCCAGGGCAATCATTAAAAAAGAATCATTCATCGAAACATTCATGCCAATACGCTTGTATAATACGCTCTCACGCACAAAAGAAGAATTCGTTCCACAAAGTCCGGGAAAAGTCGGATTTTATGCGTGCGGACCAACAGTCTATCATTATGCACACCTTGGCAATCTGCGAGCATACGTCTTTATGGATGTGCTCCACCGTGTGCTTCGCTACCACGGTTACAACGTCAACCTTGTGGTAAACATTACTGACGTTGGCCACCTCACCGACGATGCAGACCAAGGCGAAGACAAGATGGAAAAGGGCGCTGCACGAGAAGGAAAGAGCGTGTGGGACATCGCTGCGCATTACACAGCTGCCTTTATGGAGGACGTTAAGTCACTCAACATCAAGCAACCTACAACATGGTGTAAAGCAACAGATCATATTCCGCAACAAATTAAGCTCATCAAAGACATTGAGGAAAACGGCTTTGCCTATCAAACCTCTGATGGTGTCTACTTTGATACGAGCAAGCTTGATGATTACGGAAAGCTCATAGCAGGTTTTGATAAAGAAGGTTTGCAAGCGGGAAAGCGCGTTGATATGGGAGAAAAGCGCAATGCAACAGACTTTGCCCTTTGGAAGTTTTCGCCAAAAAACGAAACGCGCCAAATGGAGTGGGACTCTCCTTGGGGACGTGGCTTTCCAGGTTGGCACATTGAGTGTACAGCCATGGGTTGTCATTACCTTGGAGAACAATTCGATATTCATACTGGTGGTATTGATCACATTCCTGTTCATCATACAAATGAGATTGCGCAGGCTCAAGGAGCGTTTGGTCGCGATCATGTGCGGTTCTGGATGCACAACGAATTCTTAGTGACCGATGGCGAGAAAATGGCGAAAAGCAAGGGAGAATTTTTGCGTTTAGCATCCGTTATCGAAAAAGGATTTTCTGCACTTGATTATAGGTATTTTTGTTTA
Organism: Candidatus Woesearchaeota archaeon; assembly: GCA_007116645.1. Lineage (GTDB taxonomy): Archaea > Nanobdellota > Nanobdellia > Woesearchaeales > SKIA01 > SKIA01. The sequence goes on along the minus strand of SKIA01000041.1, from coordinate 15,889 downwards.
CTAACGCACTATCGAAAACCCTTAACGTTTACTTGGGAGGCTATTGAAGCTGCCGCTACTGCGCGCAAGCGACTTACACAGCGCGTTGCGCAGCTCAAAGAATCAGCCCAGCCAGCAGGCTTACCTTCTGCTGAGCGTCTTGAGTTTCAGAAACAATTTGCAGCCGCAGTGTATGATGATTGTAACACATCACAAGCGTTAGGCGTTGTGCACGAACTTCTCAAGTCTGACCTTTCTGATGGAGAAAAACTAGCCCTTCTGTTAGATTGGGATAGTGTGCTTGGTTTGAAGTTTGCTGCTGCAACGATTCCATCTACTGATGTTCCAAAAGAAGTTCAGGCGCTCGTTGATGAGCGAGAAGTTGCACGAAAAAACAAAGACTGGGCGCAAGCAGACAAACTACGTGCAGAAATCGCGCAACGAGGCTTTTTAGTTTCTGATAGTGAACAAGGACCTGTCGTCTCTCAAGACAACACATAAATACGAGCACTAGTTCTTACTGAGTATGATTCGTGACTTAATTATTGAAGGTGGATTCCGATTTCTGACGTATCACGACTCGATCGGTGGCACTTCAAGCCACGTCGGTAACCCACAAAACGAGGCTCCTGGAATGTGGATTCTTGTTGGATTGCTTGTGTTAGTTGTTGTTGCTGTCATCATCTTCAGCAAGAAAAACAAGAAGAAATAGGCCTTTTTGCAAGATATCATACTTCTATTCGGCTCAGCAGAAAAAATCAACGTTTATATAATACCTAATACGTATACTAACATATGTTTTTCCGCAAACTATTGGGATTTGTAGCGAGAGCGCGCGCACCAGACAAAGAATTCTCTATTCTCAGCTACCAAGCCATTCCAGAGCTTTCAACACTTATCGCAGCTCCCGATCAAGTACACGCCCAAAACGTCACCGTCGTACATGACCCAACGCATCACACGTTGCACGTGACTATTGCTGAAAAAAAATATGTGTTTGCCCTGCGAGAAGACCACATTCTTGTGTTCTCAGAAGAACCATTCTCAACTTCTGAGTTTCGCACAGAGCTAAAAGAAGCCGTTATGAAACAGCGAGCCAGTACAAAATCAATTCCAGCGCGTTTCCAAGAGCGTGTATCAGAAACGGCCCAGTAAGACTTTGTGTTTTGTGATACACCCATCCACCAATTGCTCCAAACACAAAGACATACACTAATTGCGGAAGTCTTCCCATGAGCGCAACAAACCCTTGTCCAGGGTCAGCAAACAATAATGCTCCTGACGCGTGAGCGACCACTTCAAGACCTACAGCAATCCAAATAGCAGGATGGATTTTCCAATCGCTCTTGATGCGGTCAGTAAGTTCTGTTTGAATTAAACCACGAAACAAGAGTTCTTCTGTGAACGGAATAAGTATACCCAAGGCAAACAAATATCCGAGCGCCATCGATAATGTTGGGTCTGCAGGGATTCCGAGTTCCGCAAATTTATCAAACACAATATCCATTATGTAAAGAACAGCACCTGCTACTACTCCCACACCAATACTTGTTCCAAGCATCTTCTTAGACCAAAATAAACCATGTTTTTTTATTGGTTCAAGCGTTGCAAAAACATAAATCATTAAGAGAACTAAAACAGGCGTGAATCGCGCCACCCATGAAAGCCATGGTTCTTGCTCCCAGAGCACTTCTCCAAGAATAATAAAACCTGCTGCTCCAAAAATAGTGAGTAAGAGAGGGAGAATAATGATTGCGAGTGTAATGTTGAGAATAAACATCCAGGTGCGCATGTCTGTTTTCACGTCATGAACTATTAAAGACTTTCTGGGTGTTCTCTTGCGTATTCGTTAAATCGTTCTTGAATGTTTTGGAGCTGTAAGTCCTTCACTTCTTCCATAACAATCCCTACGCGCCCACCAGATCTGCAATGAAGAAGATAAGAAGTGTCCTTGTCTAGTTCTCCTCGGTGTGCTTTCTCAATGAATTCTGTGTGCGGAATATTTACTGACTCAGAAAGATGTCCTTTGGCGTATTCTTCTCGGGTGCGAAGATCAACTACTACTTCGTTCATACTATCCCAAAAGAAAACTAATTATTGAATGTTTCTAAAAGAACACGCTTTTTGCATCAAAGTCAGTTCGTCCTTTCAGCACAAATATAGTCATTTCAATCCGCGACAAGACAATTACAATAACAACTGTCCAGACCATCCAGTTCTGTGCACCAAACAAAATAATTGCTGGCACGATTGCGCAAAACAAGAACATCGAGAGTTTTCCAAGCCACAAGTGCGGCATAGCAAGCTTTCGCAGTTTCGCCCATGACGCTGCAAAGAAGATGGCAAATGATAACGCCACAGCAAATAAGTGCGGCCAATACGTCGTGAACACTTCTGGCGCGAATAAGTAGAGCCATCCAAGTCCGGCGGCAGCAAACACAAGGTCTACTGTTCCGTCAAACTCTGCTCCTTTCGGGCTCGAAAATCCTTGTGCCCGTGCGAGCATCCCATCAAATAAATCGGTTGTGATCGCAAGCACGTACACGATGATGAACGCAATTTCTGCTCGCGCAAATGCAAGCACGGTTAAGGGGACGATACTCCCAAGTCGCATCCAGGTGAGTACATCCGCCCAGTTTATCCGTTTCACACACCATTCACACATTAGAGGTATAAATACGTGCCGGCGCACTGGACATTCGCCTACACAACGTTTAAAAACGCAATTTTGCCCTTCTTCTTATGCCCCAGCGTATGCAGTCTCCTTCAAGCATTAATATGTTTAAGCAGTGTCCAAGAAAGTATTACTATCGATACATCGAAAAGCGACCAACTAAGCCGAGCATTCATCTTGTGCGCGGAACCGTCGCGCACAGCGTTCTTGAATATTTCTTTGAAGACCCTCTTCCTAAGACGGGCGCGGGTTGGCGTACCGACTTACAGCTTCATGCTCTCAAACTCTTAGAGCGATTCTGGGATGAGCACAAAGAGGAATTTGATCAACTCCAGGAAACTCCTGAGGAACTCTTAGCGTACAAAGAAGAGACTAAACGCATGGTGCTTATTTGGGTGCATCAATTCGGGAATCGTCTAGAGTGTTTCTTAGATGAGATGAGCTTTGAGGACGCGTTCAAACTCTTAACACCTCAGCGAGAAGAAGAGTATCGCGATGAAGAACTTAACGTTCGCGGATATATCGACGCTATCGAGGATGTTGATGGTAAAGTAGAATTAATTGATTACAAAACTTCCAAAAAACCTGAGATTACGACTGAGTATCGCTTGCAGCTTGGTATTTACGCACTCCTCTATTTGCGCCGGCACAGCAAGGTACCTGATGGTGTGGGCATTCATTTTTTGCGTCACGACAAACAAGTCATGGAAGTCAACGATGAGTTGTTATTAGACGCTCAATTCGAAATAGAGCAGGTGCACATGCTCACGCAAACAGCTGATATTCGAGACTATCCAAAAAACCCTACTCCGCTGTGTAATTGGTGCGATTACTACGAGTTGTGTTTTGGTCGAGCACAACAAACCCTATAAACTGGATGCACTCGCTAAGAACCATGGTTATTGTTGCTATCGGCGGTTTGCCTGGTTCTGGTAAGACAGAAGTTACTCAAGAGTTCATCACCGCGGGTTTCACAAACATTTACCTTCCTCAAATACTGTTTGATATTCTTGATGAAAAAGGCTTGCCGCACACCCAAGAACATGAGCGGCCTATTCGTGAGCAATTACGAGTTGAGCACGGAATGGCAGCGTTTGCAAAGCTTAATCTTGATCGCATCAAGGCAGCAGCAAAGAAAGGTCATGTCACGCTTGAGAGCATGTATTCTTGGGAAGAGTATTTGCTCTTAAAAGAAACGTTCGGTGATGACTTCGTTATGGTTGCCGTGTGGAGTCCGCCAAAGATGCGGCAAGAACGCCTCTCAAAACGACCACGCAGACCGCTCACCCCCAAAGAAACACTTACTCGCGATTATTCTCAAATTGAAAAGAGCCATCAAGCAGGACCTATCGCTATGGCAGAGCACCTTATCACAAACACTGCTGATATGGATTCACTTAAACGTCAAGCAAGAAAACTCGCGCTCACTCTTTCTCAAGAATAACTGCATTTTTACCAAGAAGTTTCTTGAATTCTTCTGCATGAGAAATATCTCCAACAATAGTCCCGTAGTGCATTGGAATTGCTATTTTAGCTTTCACAGTTTTTGCTGCCTCAGCTGCTTCTTTTGGTGTCATCACATAGGTTCCGGATACAGGAAGAAGAGCAATGTCTGCATTGATGCTTTTCATCTCGTCAATGACGTCAGTATCTCCTGCATGGTACAACGTGACGTCTCCAAATTGTAGCACAAACCCTACCCAACCGCTTTCTTTTGGATGAAATTTCTTATTGGTATTGTATGCAGGTACAAGCGTGAGAGTAAAGTCAGGAAGTTCTTTTTCTGCCCCTATTGCAAAGGTCTTTAGTTGCGAAGGAATGTCTTGGAGTTTAGGTCTGCACACCTCTGGTGCGATAATAATTGTTTCTGATGTGCGCACGTTATCAATATCTTCGACAGATAAATGATCGTAGTGATCGTGAGTGATAAGAATGTAATCTGCGTCTGGGCGCGTTCTTCCTATTTGGTAAGGGTCAATATAGATTATTTTTTCCTGGTATTCAAGCATAAAGCTTGCGTGTCCTAACCAATGAATAGTAAGTCCTTTATGCTCCATAAGCTGATTTATGCGTTGTTTGCTTAAAAACCTATGCTCGCAGCTCTAAATCATAGAGTGTTTCTTCGACTTTTTTGAGGTTGTACTTGATAGAATCATACTTTTTTCTCAATAAGCCGTTTCGCAAGTGAAACTGCACGAGTTCTCCTTGGAGTGCTTGGATGAATTCGTGAATGTTTGTGACTTGTTGTTTATCTCTTTTAGTTGCTAAAAACACTGCTCGCCGGGCAAGCTCTCCCGTAAGGTCAGAAAGGCCGCACAAATATTGTTCTGCAGGCACATGTAACTCATCTCGTGTAGGAATTTGATCGCCATTGGCAAAGGCCACAAAACATGCTGCTTCAACGTACTCTTCTATTGCTTCTGCGTACGGTCCGATTGATTCGAGTACAAAGACCTCTGAGAATTCTTTTTCTACGCTTACATGTGCTGTCTTAAGGACGTGTAACAACTCTTGAGCTTTACCAACTTCTCCTTGATGGACAAGATACACTGCGTGCTTTGCGTCTTTTAAGAGACTGCGTGATTGCTTGATAAGCTCGTCGCGTGCGTTGTCGTATGTTGCTAGTTCTTCTCGCATCCCTGCAAATTGCTCTTTGTCAAGCGTGGTCATCACACTAAGAAAGCCGCTGTTAATTATAAATTCTCTGAGCGATACTTTTAAATACGTTCATCAGCCAAAAGAGTTGTATGAGCACCTTTCAAAATGCTATTGCATTCTTTGTAAATCTTGGCGTCTACGACGTCGTATTACCTTTCTTACTTGTTTTCACACTCGTATTTGCTATGCTTGAGAAAACCCGCGTATTCGGCATGGAGACAATTGACGGTAAGAAAGTCACAAAAAAGAATTTGAACGCTATGTTTGCGTTCGTCACCGGGTTCTTAGTTATTGCGTCCTCTGAGCTTGTACGCATCATTAACACTACTATTGCAAATGCAGTTTTGTTGCTCGTGTTTAGCATCTTGTTTCTTGTCCTCGCGGGAAGTTTTCACAAAGACGAAGAATTCTTCCTCAAAGACGGCTGGAACACTATATTCATGGTTATCATGTTTGTTGGCATCGTCCTTATCTTCCTGGGAAGCATGGGATGGCTCCAGCTCGGCTGGTGGTACATGATGACAAACATTGACGGAGCAATCGTAGGAAGCATATTACTACTAGTAATCGTCGTAGTCGCAATGCTTGCAATCGTTCGCGAACCAAAAGGTAGCGAGAATAAGTCTTAAAAACCCAAACCTAAATAAATACCTAATACGGAAAGAACTACAATGACAGCATTTATCGAATTCATCTACACCCTACAATACCTTGGAGTTGCTGATGTCATCCTTCCATTCCTTTTAGTTTTCACCATTTCATTCGCAATTCTTTCCCGCATAAAGATATTGGGAAAAGAAAAGAAAGCGAGAAGATTCGACGCAATCGTCTCTTTAGTGTTTGGACTTTCACTTGTTATTCCTCACGTGCTAGGAAGATACCCTTTCGGTCGATCACCTGTTGACGTGATTAACCAGTCCATGCCAAACATCGCAGTATTCCTTGTCGCTATCATCTTGCTCATGCTCATGATCGGTGCCTTTGGTATCCGGTGGGACATGGAAGGAAACTCAGCAGGAAGCCTTTGGGTATTCCTCTCGCTTGGTATTGTTACATACATCTTTGGTACGAGCGCAGGATGGTTTCACGGAGGACAATTCCCTCCACGACTTGATTGGCTTGCAAATCCTCAAACACAAGCACTCCTCATAACACTCCTTGTCTTTGGAGCGATTGTCTGGTTCATCACACGAGAAGAAAAAGAAGGAGATGGCGGAGACAACATGCTTGTAAAGACCTTTAGAGATCTTTCAAAGACTAAGAACCTTGACTAATTATGGCTACAGTACTTGACATAAGCATCTTAAGCAATCTCTCAATAATCTTTGCTTTCATCGCAATCTTTACTGCAGGATGGGGCTTGCTCTACCTTGTGAATCCATTTGGGTTTAAAGATGACAACAAGAAAAAAGTGTATTCAGTGCTTGCTTTTGCGCTCGCCTTTATTGTTATTCTCTCGCCTATCGCTCTAGGCCTTATTATATTCAGCATCCCATGGCTTACTGTTATCTTGATGGCAGCTTTCTTCTTACTCTTTTTTGCAAGAATATTTAATCCTAATATGGAAACAGGAAAGCTCATCGAAAAACCTGTCGTCTACGGATTTTTGATCTTCTTTACTGCAATAGTCTTTTTGTTTGGTCTTGGCGGAATCTTCGGTCAAGATCTGCTTGAGACACAGCCAGGAGTGAGCGATCAAGTCGATCAGGCTACTGGACAGACAGTCCCTGCTGACTCGTTTGTTCCTGTAGGAGAAATTCGTCCTGCACCAAATGGTGGCGGTCAAGGTGCGCCCGTAAGTAATGATTTCGGATCGAATCTTATCTTAACATTGTTCCACCCGAATATTCTTGGCATGTTGTTTATGCTCATGCTTGGGACAATAACCATTCTTCTAATTGGAAGATAATTATTCTACTCGTCGAGAAATTTTTTCTGTTACATCAGAGAGCTGTTTTACGTTATCAGTAAACACAGGCAATACTTTTGAGAATACTTTTTCCATTGCCTTTATTTCTGCACCAACTTCCAAGATATTTTTGTCGTAGGTTTCAATCTTACCGATGAGTGCTGCGTGAAGTTTTTCGAATCGGTCTTTAAGATCAGTAACTTGTTGTGAAAGTTGTGTGATGCGTTGTTCTGAGCGGTTTTTCCACTCTACGATTTTTTCTACGTCAGCTTCGAGCTCAACCCATTTCTCGTCAATAATCGCTTCGATGTATTCTTCTGTTGATACATCGCTGTGTTGTGGCGATGCGCGAGCATAATTTTCTTGTGGGCGAGGAGCAAAAGAAGGTGCTGGTTGTTGTTGCATGGGAGGAGCGCTTTGTTGTTGTGGAGGAGGCGGCATTGACGGCATGTCTGGAGCAGAGGGCATTCCTGCAGAATCTTCAAAGCTTGGTGCAGGTGGAAGTCCTCCTGTTTGCGGACCAGCATTTCCTATTGTTGATTGGTTTAGAGCGTCAAAGATTTGTGAAGAATTATGGCCGTCCTTTTGCAGGGAATCAATAATTTGACTGTTTTGATATCCTTGGGATCGGAGTTCCGATACTTTCTGTAGGAGTTTTTGGTCTACCACTCATCTCACCTCTCTACTGTACACAGCGCACACATCCTTTTTAAACCTTCCTTCTCTGCTCAAGCAATCTACGTGCCTCTTCTCGTGTTAAGTATTGCATAGGATCCCACATCTCAATATACTTTTTGAGGAGCAACACGTCTTCTCTTGGAGCAGCGTTTTTTGCTTGTTCTAAGAATCTGTCAAGCTTATCATCAACTTCTACAAGGAGTCTTCGAAGGGCGGTGGCTTCTTCGCTGACCATCTCGACACTATCTCGTAGTTCTTGCATGTCACGAATAAAGTTTTCTTCTGCTAACTGTCCTTTTCGTCGCAAAACAGTATATCTTTCTTCCAGAACACGTAGTCTTCGAGAAAGGTCTGTCATTCCCTGAATTACTGGGTCTGGTGCTTGTGGAGCTTCTTGTTTTGCCATAAGGTTTTTATACCGTCCTCAGTGTATTCATGTGAGCAGCGTTATTTATATGTATCGCGCACAGAGGTGGGAATGGCAACAGGCTTTTCATATGAAGTAATTAGGCAAGGAGAAGACAACATCCTATTCGCAGACTGCTCAACTGCATTTGTTGTTCCAAGCCTTGAAGACAATGGCATTTGTATGTCAGAAGCGATTGACCAACTCATCGAGAATCGAAGTATCACAAAGATCGTGTATAGTCAAAAACAGGACTATGAGTACGATTTTAATCAAACGCAACTTCTCTCAGAAATCGCTCGTTTGTATCGCGTGCTTATTCATGAAAAACGCGCAACTCTTACTTACCTTGAGTCTCCTGGTGTTCCTGAACAAGTTATTTCTCAACGCTACACGTTTTTGCGGACCATCATTTATGACATGCTCAAAAAAGATCCAGTAGGTGCTTTTGTGAGCTTACGTCGAGAATTGCGAAAAGCAGTTGTTAATCGCGATAAAAGTCTTGACGAAACAGAAGAAGATGGTTGGAAAAAGTATATCGAAGTACTCGAGCGCGTATCATCTCTTTTGCAAGAAACAAAAATAATTCAGAAAGTTTCTTCTGAGCTTGAAGGATACAAGGTGGGTGATCGTGCAGTCTATCGTAAACTCTTCTTTCCCCAGATTAAACCTGATTTTATGTTTACAAAGATCATGGCAGAGTATCCTCGCGGAGCCCAAGAAATTAAGTCGTACTCTGTTGGCGAAGCAGAGGTTGCTATTTTTACTCTTCCCGATACGATTCAATACCTCTACCACCTTACACCTCCGGAATTTAAGCTCTCTGAAGAACACTACGACTTACTTGATACCGCAAGAAAGATTTTGTCCGAGCACAAACCAACCGAAGATGACTTTGTGGATCCTGAGCGTATGCGAGAAGTATTTGCTAACGTGGGTACTGACTTGTTAGAAGAGCTTGCCATCAAGCGAGACATTCATCTTACCGAAGAAGAGCTTGAGCGACTCACAAAAATTCTTATCCGATACACTGTAGGCTTTGGGCTTATTGAGGTATTGTTAGAAGACCCCGCGATTCAAGACATTACTATTAACAGCCCTACAGGGCGCACTCCGCTGTACTTAGTTCATGGCGAGTTTGAAGATTGTATGACTAACATTATTCCAACAATTCCTGAGGTTGATTCTTGGGCGTCAAAGCTCAGAATGATTTCTGGTCGTCCGTTTGACGAAGCAAATCCTGTTCTTGACGCAGACATCACCATTCCGGGAACGGCTTCTGCGCGTGTTGGAGCAATTGGCAGACCTCTTGATCCTTCTGGTTTAGCGTTCGCATTTAGGCGCCATCGTGACAAGCCGTGGACGTTTCCGCTGTTTATTCAAAATGGTATGATGACTCCTCTTGGTGCAGGGCTATTGTCGTTTCTTATTGACGGAAACCGTACCTTCCTTGTAGCAGGAACGCGTAGTGCAGGTAAGAGTTCTTTGCTGGGAAGTTTGATGGTTGAGATTATGCGTAAATACCGCATCATCACTATTGAAGATACGCTAGAGCTTCCTTCGTTGCAACTACAAAACTTAGGATATAACATTCAGCAGATGAAAGTGGCGTCAGCGCTTTCTTCTGGTACGTCTGAGGTCCCTGCAGATGCGGGTATTCGTACGACGTTGCGTCTGGGCGATAGTAGTTTAATTATTGGAGAAGTCCGCTCTACAGAAGCTGCAGCGCTTTACGAAGCTATGCGTGTTGGTGCCTTGGCTAACGTTGTTGCAGGAACTATTCACGGTGATAGTCCGTACGGTGTATTTGACCGTGTGGTAAACGATCTTAAAGTTCCTAAAACTTCGTTTAAAGCAACCGATATCATTGTGGTTGCAAACCCTGTTCGCAGTCCTGACGGGCTTCATCGCGTACGCCGCATCACTGAGATTTGTGAAGTCCAAAAGCACTGGGAAAACGATCCTGTTCTTGAAAACGGCTTTGTGACTTTAATGAAGTACAATCCGATTACTGACCAGCTCGAACCGACGGACGCCTTGATCAACGGAGAGTCTGAAATCTTAAAAGCGATTGCAGGAAACGTTAAGGAGTGGGCTGGTAACTGGGATGCTGTGTGGAACGAGATCCAGTTGCGCGCAAGCTTTAAGGGACTTATTGTGCAAGCAGCACAAGACGATGACCTTCCTGAATTATTAGAAGCGCCCTTTGTTATTCGTGCAAACGACCGCTTCCATCGCATTAGTCAACAAATCCGTGCTCGCAAGCACACTAACTTATCTGAGGAAATATTACGTGAATTCAGCATCTGGCTCGACAAGCAAAGGCATAACATTAGAGTCTCTCAAAGCACAAGTCCAACGTCAGCTTAAAGAAGAGCTTGGAGATGTGGAGAGCGTTCGTAGTCATGAGTATGAACAATTTCGTCGCGATAATATGCCAAGACAGAATTCTTGGTATGAAAAATCTGCTGCCTGGGCAGGAAAAGTTGTTGGGATAAGTCCTGGTAAGCGTGGGCCTGACATTCAAAGACAAATCGACACTGCTCACATGAGCATCAGCCCAAGTGATGTATTAGCCCTTGCAATTATTGCTCCGTTTTTCACTTTCATATTATCTCTTGTGTTTACTGTGTTCGTTCCGTTCTTGTTCACAGGCAATCTTTCGTTGTGGTTTATGGCGTTTTCAGTCATTATCGCAATTATGTTGTATGTTCCGCTCAATAACATGCCGCACTTTCTTGCTCGCCGCTGGCGACAGCAAGCATCAAACCAGATGGTGTTGTGTGTGTTTTACATGGTAACGTATATGCGTCACACTCCTAACTTGGAACTGGCCATTGAGTTCGCTTCAGCACACATCGGTCCTCCTTTGGCTTTGGATCTCAAGAAAATTTTGTGGGATGTAGAAACAGAGCGTTATCAAAGTGTTTCTGAGAGTTTTGAGAATTACCTTAAGTTTTGGCGCGGAGACGCAAATGAGTTTATCGAAGCAATTCATCTTATTGAGTCTTCATTGTTTGAAAACACTAATGAGCGACGCCTTGCGTCCCTTGACAAGTCTTTGGAAGTCATGCTTGATGAGACGTATGAAAAGATGCTTCATTACGCACAAGACCTCAAGAGCCCTCTAACCATGCTTCACATGTTGGGAATTATTCTTCCTGTTCTTGGCCTTGTCATCTTGCCTCTTGCAGTATCATTTTTTGATATGCACTGGACAGTCATTTTTTCCATGTATAACGTGTTATTACCCTTAGGAGTATTTTACATGGGAAAGCGCATTCTTTCTACCAGGCCTACTGGTTACGGAGAAGCAGATATCTCACAACTCTACCATGAAATGGGTGAGCACTCAAAAAACCCTGCTGTAGAAGCACTATTTATTGCAGGAGTGTTGTTGTTAATTGGTTTGTCTCCTTTGTTTATGCACTGGTTTGGTGTGGGTGAGATTGAGTTTGGTCCGTTTGAGTTCTTAGGCTATACTGATGACGGTTACGGACCGTTTGGTTTGGGAGCAGGACTCATTTCTATTTGTATCACGCTTGCTGCTGGTCTTGGTTTATGGTGGTTTTATCATCGACGAACAAGGTCTCTTATTGAGATCCGTCGCCGTTCTCGGCAGCTCGAAGATGAGTTTGCTTCTGCACTCTTTCAACTCGGAAACCGTATTGGTGATGGTATCCCTGCAGAGATTGCTTTTGGAAAAGTAGCTGCTACTATGGAAGGCACGCGTGGCGGGGATTTCTTTGCTCTTGTTGCAAATAATATTACCCGTCTTGGTATGGGCGTTGAAGAAGCAATCTTTAACCCTAAACACGGAGCTCTTGTTCAGTATCCTTCTAATCTTATTGAGTCGTCCATGAAGGTTCTTGTCGAGTCATCTCGTAAAGGTCCCGTAGAGGCTTCTAAAGCCTTGATGAGTATGTCAACGTACATTAAAGAGATGCACCGCGTTGATGAGCGATTAAAAGATCTCTTGGCTGACGTGTTATCTTCTATGAAAAGCCAGGTTAATTTCTTGCTTCCCACCATTGCGGCTATCGTTATCGGTATTACTAGCATGATTACTGCTGTTCTTGGTGCTATTCAAGAGCAAGCAGCGGATCTTGAAGGTGGCCTTGGCGGTGGAGGTCTTCCTGTAGATCTTTTTGGTATGGGAATCCCTACTTATTATTTTCAGATAGTAGTTGGTATCTACGTCGTTCAGGTCGTATGGATTCTTGCCTTCATGATATCAGGTATTGAAAACGGAGTTGACACGCTGTCTGAAGAATACGTTAAAGGCAAGTCGCTGTTCTTAGCAACCATCATGTATTCAAGCATTGCGTTCGTTGTCATCCTAGCATTCAACCTACTAGCAGCAAGCGTTCTGAGCGCCTTTTAATGCATGTGTTCGTGGTGTTCTTCGAGGTGGTCGATTGCGTGCGCAAGATCAATGTCTTTTTGCGTAACCTTATCACCAGCGTCATGTGTTGAGAGTTCTACTTGTAATAGGTCAAACTCTATAATCATGCGTGGGTGGTGCTGTTGTTGATCAGCAATGTCTGCAATGTGGTTTGCAAAGTGCATTGTTTGTGCAAAGTCATCAAATTCGAATGCTGTGATGAGCATGTCGTCTTGTACTTCCCAGTTAGGGAGCTTGGTGAGCGCGTCTTGTAGTTCTTTTTCTGAAAGAGGAGTCATAAGAAAGGTAAGTTGTTCTAATTTAAGAAGAAGATAGAGAAAAAAAAGAAAAAAAAATTAATTTATGGTTTTCTGAAGGCTGCAAAGCCAAGTCCCAATAGTCCAAGCAAGAGGAGAACTGCTAAGAGTGCTCCTGCGCCTGATGGAACTCCGTCAAACAAGCTTGATGCCATACCGGTTGGTCCGACAGTGGTTGTTTGTTGTGTTTCTGAAGACTCTTCTGCATCTGATGATGAATCTGAGCTCTCAGTTGCTGGGCTTGGGCTTTCGCTTTGCTCATTTGATGAGTCACTTGCTGAGACTTCTTCAACTTCTGGTTCGATTCCGTTACAGAATGGAAGCCATGGGTGTGAGTCGCAGTTCATGAGTTGGTTTCCACCGCTAGTCTGTTGAATAGACTGTGATGCAAAGGTCTCGTCTGGATTGCTACCACGTGGTGAGTCGTCTCCTTTAGGCGAGTCGTCTTCATCAGATGTTTCAGGGTCACTAGGAATGTTGTCACCATGGTTTCCGTTGCCAGTAGTACAGACTTCTTCGTAGTCGTACAGTGCTTTGATTCCGTTGATGTCAAATCCGTCCGCTTGGTTGTTGTGGAGGGATGCATCTGTGGTGTCAACAATCTTCACGTACTGTGCCCATGCAAGTCCTGAACCGTTAAGGTCAAACTCGTTGTGGGTGTGTGTAGTGGCTTGGTCAGCGTTGTTTCCGAATCCTACAGACGTCCAGCTAGTTCCGTCTTGACTAACAAACACTTCTACTGTTTCAGCTGGGTAGTTTCCTCCCCATGTGTCTTCGATAACAACCAAGTCTGCACCTGGTCCGTCTCCGAATGGTTCGTCAAAGCGTACAACGATTTCGCCACCAAATCCTAATGAGAAGAAGTTCTGCTCATTTTCGCCTGCTGTGAATGTTAGCGCTGCTTCAGGAACTGATCGTGCTGCAGGTACTGCGCTTCCGCCCTTGCGGTCGCCTTGGTCAGCACTGATTACTTCGTCTGCTTCTCGTTCGTCAGACATTGCTGTGTCAACACAGACAGGGTCTTCTGATGAATCCAGTGGCAAATCTAATTGGTTTACAATCAGTACTTTGGAATCCACGTGGATCTTTGAAATGAATGCTGTACCGTCTGCATGTGGACTTGTTCCATATACATCAAGGTCGTGTAGGACTGCTCCAAAGAGGTCGTTATAGACAGGAGCTTTCCAGTCAACTTCACTTGCGATCATTTCTTGTCCGTACGAAACAGTAATTGCTTCGGTTACGTCGTCGAATTCCTTAAGGACGATACAGTGAGCATATACATCTGCGCCGTTTTGTTGGGCAATGACGTATGGTTCTTTTGTTGTATCCGTCGACCATGTCTCCTGATTTTCGCCAATGGTCACGTCCATAGAGAACGTTGCATCTGGAAGGTCTGACCAGTCGTCGAGGAATGTTCCTTGGTTGTCAACGATTGCTTTACATACTTGGAATTTTCCAGGGTTTAGTTGCTTTTTGTTGTATGCAACACAGTGTGTGAATCCGTCTTCTGGTACGAAAGTGAATTCATAGTTGTCTGTGCTTGTACCCTTGTCACCAATACAGTAGAATCCGATGATGTCGTCGTCGCCAAGGCGAGTTCCGTCTGCTCGAATTTCTGCAATGTTGTATCGTCCGTCAGTGTTGAGGTCTTCAACTTGGATCTTACCATTTTCATTGGTTTTTCCGAGTGAGTTGAAGGTTGCTCCGTCACTGTATCCAGGGTATGGGGCTGATGTTCCAGTTACTCCGTCTTGGAAGATGTATCCAAATTCTACGCCTTTTAGCTCTTCACAATCAGCAGGGACCGTGTGGTCTCCGTTGGCTGCAGGGCCGTTAGCGCCGCGAGTTGTGGTAACGTGATGTTCACAAGCGTACTTGTGAATGATCAAGCCGTTAGTTGATGATGTGTCTCCATCTCCTGGGCCTTCGTCTTCTTCAACATTGTACATGATACAGTGCGATGTATCTCCGTCTTGGATAAAGGTCATGTCCCAGTTGTCCGTAAAGGTTCCTGGGTCTCCGTAACAGAAGAACGCAATGACTTTGTCATGTGAAACTGGTTCATTGCTTTCGTCAAGTTCTGCTACTCCGTAGCGACCTTTCGTTGACAGTCCGCTAATAAGAGTGGTTCCGTCTGCTTGTGTTTCTCCCTTGAAAGTCCAAGTTGCGTCGTCGTCAAGTCCAATGAATGGTCCTGATGTTCCGGTGTTGGTTTCATCGTGGATAACTCCGAAGCGTACGCCTTCAGTAAGAGTACATTCTGGAGGTGCTTGGTGCGCTCCGTTTTCATCAGGTGCTGCTGCGCTGTTTCGAACAATTTCTGTTCCTTCAGGGCAGGTGTACTTGATTACTTGTAAGCTTCCTTCGTCCAATGATGTTGCTGGAGGTACAGGATTTTCGTTTACAACAGTAATTGTTGCGTCACCGTCGATAGTAACTGGACCAAGTCCTGAGATAACATCCCATCCTTGGTGGTTGATTTCGTCAACAACGTACTCTCCGTCCGCAACATCTGCTAGTTCAAAGCATCCGTCTTGTCCGGTCCATCCAGCGTATCCTTCATAGATTCGTACGTTAATTGATCCGCTGTTGTCGTTGTATCGGTTGTCTTGTATTCTAAAGTCCAATTCTCCGCCTGCGTGAGCCACTCCGTAAGCGTAGAGGTGGTCTTGACTGAAGAGTTCTCCCCAGTTGACTGCTACTCCGTTTACTTGTAAGCTGAGCAATTCAGTGCGTTCAAAGAGTCGCACCCATGTTTCAAAGGTTGGACCTACTTCGATATACATCGAATCTGTTGTGAGTCGTTGGCTAAAGGCTGCGTCAGAGTAGCGTGCTCCTGCAGTTGGTCTGTAAGTGTACTTTCCTTCTGCTACTACAACGT
>SKIA01000068.1 GCA_007116645.1 Candidatus Woesearchaeota archaeon | reverse complement strand
GTCCGTCAGGAGTGGTGAGTCGTGTGTAGAGAATGTTAATTTCTTCAACTGTTCCCATGACGCCTCCGCCTTGGATGAATTCCCCTACCTTGAATGGTTTTCGTGCGAGGATGAGTACTCCGCCAGCAAAGTTTGCAAGACTTCCTTGAAGTGCAAGACCAACTGCAAGGCCTGCAGCTCCCAGCACGGCAATAAATGACGTCATTTGCACGCCAAGCATACTGATTGCTGTGATGATGAGCATGACTTTCAGGGCAACGCTCACAACTCCCAGCAAAAATCCTCGAAGTGTTGGATCAAAGTTGTTTTTCTCAAATCGCTTTCTCATAAAGCGTAAGAGAAAACCGATAACCATCCAGCCCAGCACTAATACAAGAATTGCGCCGATAACTTGCGGCGCATACTGCACCGCCATATCGACGTATGTATCTGTGTACTCTGAGAGTGGCATGTCAATCAAGGTGAACTCATAGTATTTATGTGTTCTGTCCAACACTATTTACGGGAATGTTTAAAAACAAGCGACAAGTCTCTTGACCTATGCCGTGGTCGCATAACCTGGTAGTGCACCAGCCTTGAGAGCTGGCAGGGAAACCTATTGTCGGTTCAAATCCGGCCCACGGCGTTTTGCGCGTGCCGTATTTGCACATCCTCAACAAGCGTCGCTTGTTGGGAGCTCATCGCGTTGCTCTGAGCAATCCAGCCCAGGGCGTTAGTATTGCTTTCTGTTTTCAGACCCCAGCTATCTGCAATATCTGCCTCCTGAATATCAATATCTGCCACCAACCCGCTAATCTTATAAATGGCAGTTGGGCCCTTAGTAACCCTATGACAGAAGAGAATATTGTCGAAGTCGTTGTTGAGATTCCTAAAGGTTCTCGCAATAAGTATGAATATGATGAAGAGCGCGGAGTCATGACGTTTGACCGCATGCTTTTTTCAGCAATGCACTACCCCGGAGATTATGGTTTTATTCCGCAAACCCTCGGACTTGACGGAGATCCTATTGACGCTTTAGTTCTTGTTTCTCACGCAACCTTTCCTGGATGTCACATCCGGTGCAGAGTAGCAGGCGTTTTGAACATGAGCGATGAAAAAGGTCAAGACGAAAAAATCATTTGCATCCCTCTCGGCGATCCTCGCTGGAAAGATACTGACTGCTTAGAAGACATTAATGAGCATTACCGAAAGGAAATCGAGCACTTTTTCCGCGTCTACAAAGACCTAGAACAAAAGAAAGTGCAGATTGACGGTTGGGATGACAGCAAAGCAGCCATGAAAATCATTCGTGACGCAGAAGTTCGATACAACAGCAAGTAATTTTTCATTCCTTTTTTCATTCTTACATAACACCAAATAGTATGCTTTACACAGTAGGCAGAGTACTGAACATAATAAGGAGTAAGAAATGGGCCCACCCGGTTCTCAACAACAGAGTTGTTGGTGCCGTGCGTGCCAACACGTAATGGGCCCACCCGGACTCGAACCGGGGATATTCGCCGTGTAAAGGCGACGTCATAGCCACTAGACCATGGGCCCTTGTAGTGCAAGGAACTCTTGATGGTTTTAAAAGGTTGCTCTTCAGAAACACATATAATCACAAAGTAACTCCTGTAAAGTAATGTCAGAAAATCGATTTGTATCTGCGTATCGCAACGCTGAATCAACACGAGATGTGCATGAACAAACAGGTCTTGGTGCAGGTTCTTTGCGTATGTATGCGTATCAGGCCAGCATACCTTGGCCAGGAGAGCTCGCTCCAGAGCCATTCTGGACCGAGGTTGACGAGCGTGTGTTGCAAGGAAAAACAATTGAGCACATAGCAAAGAGCACGTCAAGTAAACGCCAACATATCGAGCAATACCTTGATGAATCTGGACAACGAGAACAACACCGCTCGTTCGTACAACACCGGCGCGCACTTCAAGAAGAACTCGCAGCGCTTCTGCAAACATACCATTCGGACATCACCCCAGCACTCGCACAAAACATTGTTGCCCGCTCACAATTCTCATTAAAACAAGCCCTTACACTTGCAGAACATGCTAATAAGCCTCCGGGTCAACTCGCAAAGCTCGTGGGAGCACAACCAGCGTGTGTTTCTCGGGTGATGACGAGGTGTGGTGTTCGACACAGATCATTTACTTCTCGTCCAAAAGCAAGAACGCGGATGTACGATCGTGCGCAGCACACAGTGTTTAGTTATGAAGATGTTGCTGAGTTATTAGCCGTTACTACTCAAGCCGTGCGCGGGTATGCATCAAATAAAGGGTTTAGGTTAGAAAAATCTCGCCGCATTCCGTGGAGTGTTCGTATGCAAGCACTTTCAGTGCCTGAGTTTACTCCAGATGAACTCTCAGAAGCCTTGGATATTTCTGTTTCTGATGCGCAAAAAGCCCAAGATCAATCATACACACCAAAAATAATTCATCAACTGCGACTATTATTTGACGACTCAACTATTAATACGCCTTTTGTGACGCGCTCGTATGTGCAAGAAAAGCTTTCAGAGTAATTCCATTAGGTGTCGCGTCATGTGAAACAACAGATTATCATACGTTCGTTGTATCCAGTTGTACTTTACACTGTGATCAGCTACTTCTTCTAAGTGTTTTTTTACTTTACCAACGTCTTTTTTCTCAATCACTACTGACAGTTCCATTGCGTACTTAAACGAGCGGTTGTCAAAGTTTGCGCTGCCAACAAGGGCGATGTCGTCAAACACCATTGCTTTAGTGTGAAACATTCCTGCGCTTCTCATAACAGTGACGTTCTTATGATAAATGCGTTGAAAGTTTATTCTGTTAAACGTGCGTGCCATGCGGTGCTCAGGCTTTGCAGGGACGATGATTGTTATTTTCACTCCTTTATCCGCGGCTGCTTTCAGAAGGCTTTCCATTGCGTCGTCAATGACAAAGTACGGGCTGGCAATGATTATTTCTCGTTTTGCCTTTGCGATGTGCTCTAAGAAAAAGTGATAGACGCTTCTGTGTCTTCGCAACGGGTCAGTAACGCGCGTTACGCCATCGTAGCGTGCATCCCCAGTGTGTGTTTGGTCTATGCGTTTGGTGAATCGAAGCAGCTCGACAAGATGTTTTTTGTCATCCAGCACGATGCTTGCGTCTTGCCATTTTTGATAATATTTTTTTGTGAAGTTTCTACCAGAGACCACTCCTACTTTCTTGTCAACCAGTAACATTTTTGCGTGGTTTCGGGTGTTTATGCGAGTGATGCGCGGAACAAACATCCTGCAGTACTCTCGTTTTGCAAGGCGCGGTATTGAGCGAAAGCAGCCGAATGCGTCATACCACACAGTTACCTTAATTCCTTTTTGGTGTTGTTCGTCAAGGATGTCAAAAAGTTCTTGTATGTAATCGTCAAAACGAATCATGTACATGCAAATCCAAATGCTTTTCTTGGCGCTTCTGAGCAGTTGTTTGTATTCTGAGAATGCTTGCTCACCGTCAAAAATAATTCGCATAACGACTATTTCGCGTATTTGTTTATAAATTCTTTCGCTCATAATTTATATACTGATACCACACCAAAGACAGTATGACATGGTGGATATGGACTTTAGTAACGATTGGTGCACTCTGGTTTTTTTGGTGGTTTGTCCACCGCGATCCCGACAGACCCATCGTAGCTACGCGCGGATTCTTAAGTCCTGCTGACGGTACTGTTGTTCACGTAGAAAAGCTCAAGTCAAAAAAGGCCCGCGTAAAAAAAGGTAAGAAGGGCGGCTTTGATTTATTCCTCGATGACTTTCCAGAAGCACAATATGTTGTGGTTATCATGCTCAAAATATGGCACGTGCACACGCAACGAGCACCTGTTGCCGGAAAGGTTACTTCTGTATATCATAAAGACGGGGCGTTTCGCAACGCAGTGTTTGGTGATTACTTGCAAGCAACATATAACAACGAACATCAAGGCATGATGATTGCTGGTGAAAAACGATGTAAAGTCTACATGGTTGCCGGCCTTGTTGCTCGCCGTATCGTTTCGTTAGTTCAAGAAAATACTGTGTTGCAACAAGGAGACCGCATCGCAAAGATTCGTCTTGGCTCACAGGTTGTGCTCGTTCTTCCTGAATCTAAAATCCTTGTAAAACCTGGAGATAAGGTGTACGGGGGCTTGACTGAGGTCGCTCAATGAGCAGGGTTGTTAGTGGCGCAAAAAAAGTTGGTGGCGCTGCAAAAAGCACTGCTAAACGAGCTGGTGCGAAGGCAAAACAAACTGCGAAATCTGCTGCTACAAAAGCGAAGAGTGCGAGCGTAAAAGCTACTCGTTTATTTCGTATTAATCTTGCAAACACACTCACGCTTGGCAACGGTGTTGCCGGTTTTTTATCAGTGGTTGCGAGCATGAATCAACAGTTCGTTCTTGCTGCAATTCTTATTTTGTTTGGGGTACTTTGTGATTGGCTTGACGGAAAGGCTGCTCGCGCATTCTCAGAAGAATCTGCTCTTGGAGCTGAGCTTGACTCACTTTCAGATCTTGTCACGTTTGGTGTTGCGCCTGCGGCTCTTGTCGCAGCAATTGCTCCGTCAACGCTCTCATACATTGCTGGAGCCTTGTTTGTGCTCTCAGCAGCACTGCGTCTTGGACGGTTTAATGTGCAACAAACTAAAGGAGTGTTTTTTGGTATTCCTACCACTGCTAATGGTTTTTTACTTCCCGGATTGGTGCTGAGCGGAGTTCCTATCGTGGTGTATCCGTGGTATTTGTTTGCGATGGCGTTTTTGATGAACGTGCCGTTTCGGATGAAAAAAGTGTTGTAAGGTCTGTCTGGAGAGCACCGTTTGATGCAATCACTCCTGTCTGCCAACGTGTACCTTCTTGTGTGTAATCTAGTGCTTGTCCAGTAACTGAACTTATCTTGCCGCCTGCTTCTTCAAGAATGATGTGTCCTGCGGCAGTATCCCATTTGTGGAGCCTATTTCTGAGGTGTACGTACGCGTCTGCTTTTCCTGCAGCCACAAAGACGAGTTTTAGTACTGCGCTGTACGGGTGCTCTTCTGGCTCTTTGAGTTGATGAACGATTTTTCTGCGGTTTTGTGTGAGCGTTACGTAAGCGCTCGCAGAGTTCATATCACTCGTTTTAGTTACTGCAATACGCTCTTTGTTTAGGTACGCTCCTCTTCCTTTTTCTGCCCACGCAATCATATTCATACGCGGTGCAAGAATTAATCCAAACAATGGTTGTGACTTTTCGACCAATCCAATGCTTATCGCCCAGCCGTCCTCTCCTTTTGCATAGTTGCTCGTGCCGTCAATCGGATCTACCACCCACACTCTACCGGTCCAATCTACCTCTCTTTGATGTTCTTCTGTAAAAACGACATCTTCTGGAAACAACGCGGTAAGCTCTTTGATTATGAACTTGGAAACTTCCAGATCGGCTTGTGTTAGCATACTGTTATCTTGTTTTCTTGTTACAGTAAGGTCTGATTGCAGTTTTTCTGCAAGGACTCCTGCTTGTTGTGCTATCGCAACTACTGCGTTAACGTCCATTAAGGTGCTCCAAGAGTTTTTTGAGTGCTCGCGCGCGGTGTGAGTGTTCTTGTTTGTATTCCGTGCCAAGTTCTGAGACACGTTTTGTTTCTCCTTGCGGGACAAAAATGACGTCAAAACCAAACCCAACTCCTTGCGGCGTCGTAATGGTTCCTGTCATCTCGCCAATAAAAAGATGCGTTGTGCTGCTGTCGTGATATCCAATGCAACAAAGCGCTTTGGCAACGCTTCCTTTACTAAGACGCGCAACGCCTTCTTGTCCGAGGGCTTTGGCAAAGTATTTTACAAATGGTCCTGGCATTCCTCCGAGGTCTGCTATCTCCAATGACACATCTTCAACAATGCATGGCTTTCCCGCAATGCTAAAGGCTTGTGCGAGTTTGTGCTCGACGATTTCTCTGAGATCAAGGCTTTGTATCTCATCCAGTTCCAGTGAGCGTTGCTCAAGGCCAGGAATGAGTCGCTGTGCTTCAGAGAACTTGTTGTTGTTTGACGTGATAAAAAGCATAATGGAAATAATGGTCACTCACATAAAAAGCCTCTGCCGAGCCGAGAATTACATTATCGGACACGGCGGCATGCTGTTTTGAAAAAACAGCCTCTGCCAAGCCGAGGCTTCGCATCGGCTGCGAGCAGGGGCATTATGTTCGCAAAGCGAACGATAAGCCATAGATAAACAAAAGTTTGTCTGAAATTTGAAATCTACGATTTCAAAGCCTCTGCCGAGATTTGAACTCGGGGCCTCGTCATTACCAATGACGCGCTCTACCGGCTGAGCTACAGAGGCGATAGTACGGGGCAACAATACAGTGTTTAAAAACGTATTGTACTGCGGGGGGAGGGATTCGAACCCTCGAAGGCACTAAGCCACAGGATATCTTATCTCGTGATCTTAAGTGTGGCATCAGAGAACGTTTTTCGTTGCTCTAAACCTGCCCCTTTGGCCGCTCGGGCACCCCCGCGTATCAGAAGCGGAGAAAACCGAACTTATAAATGTTCGCCAGATTGCAAAGCAGCAACTCGCTGCGCAAACGTTGTTGCAGGAGGACAATGACCGTGCCTAAGATAATACTCCCACTTCGTAGTATGTTTGCTGTTTTTAAGCCCGTAAGCGTCCATAAACCTTCTCACGTCCGCTCTGCGATACAGTAGAAGCTTGAAATAGGGGTTTTTTGTTCTCTTCCCAGAAACCGGTCCTTGTATTCTTGGGGTAAAACCGTCTTCTCTAAGTATTGTCTGGACCTGATCAATAAGTAATTTCGAAGTTGAAGCTACAGAAAGTACAGGATTTATGTGCCGGTTGTGTTTTGCTGAGTAATTTTTTGAAAAGTACAGATTTCCATCCGTATCAAACAACCCTCGTACAAAGCGCCGACAATAAGCAATATCAGAAAAGATGATTGCTGGAATCCCAATAGT
>SKIA01000008.1 GCA_007116645.1 Candidatus Woesearchaeota archaeon | reverse complement strand
TATGAAAACGGTTCTTTCACACTCCACTAGATTTTTTGGAAAACCAACCTCCGTTAGTGAAAAATACGGTGATTCTTCCGAAAAAGCTTCATTAAGCAGTCCAAAACACTTATAAAGAAGTAGAGACTTTGTATCTACATGAAGTGCACTGTTGCGAAATGGGGAAATAGCTATGCCATACGCTTGCCTAAACAATTAGTTGACCAATATAATCTTGAGAATCAAACACTTGATATCAAGCACGACAGCAGAGGAATTATGCTCAAGAAACCAAGTAAAGAAGCACAACTGAACGAATTACTAAATAAAATTGTGCCACAAGAAGAAATTGATTGGGGAGCACCTCGTGGAAAAGAAGTTTGGTAGAGGAGACATCGTGTGGCTTGATTTCTCGCCAACCCACGGACATGAACAAAAAGGAAAACGACCAGCTCTGGTACTTTCGCCAGAAAAGTATAATGTTCGTTCGAAACTGATGCTTGTCTGTCCAATCACCTCTCAACAAAAAGGACATCCTTTCGAAGTTCCCATCCAAGCAAAGGTCTCTGGAGTAGTTCTTGCCGATCAAATACGAAGTATTGATTGGACCGCAAGAAAGGTTACTAAGACTGGCGTCGCACCCAAACACACACTTCAAGAAGTAGCAAGACTCATCAGCTTAATTCTTCCAGAACATTAGATTCGCACCGACAACACAATCAGTCCAAAAATGATGAGTCCTGAGACTGCAAGGCCGACAAGTCCCCACGTCCATTTCTTGGTTAAACGCCACGCGAAAACACCAAAAGCAATTGCTGCTCCGCTGATAAGTACCATGATGAGCACTCCAATACCTGCGAATGCTTCAAGCGAGCGAGCATAGAGTACTCCAAGAACTATCCACACAACAGGTATGAGGTATCCCCAGCGACCAATTGTTTTCACTTCAGTATATATGCGCCAAGATTAATAAAGACTTTCTTCGACAAAACACCTATGTGGTTTGTTTATATCCTGCGTTGTCTTGACGGCACGTTCTACACTGGCATCACTACCGATGTTGATCGCCGCGTTGAAACCCACAAGTCCAAGAAGGGTAGTAAGTATGTTGCACGCCGCGGAGTTGACAAAGTGCTCTACACCTTGCGTGTTGAGTCAAAACAAGAGGCAGCGCAAATAGAGTACCGCGTCAAGCAACTCGAGAAATTCGATAAACTCGCCTTTTTTCGCACCCACGCAAACCTCAACTATTCTGCGTTTAAGTGAACTGTATCGAATTAAAGATGTTAACGTGATTCCTGATCAAAAGATTCAAGAAGCGGTATAATTAAGCCAAGTATTACGATTACCAAACCCAGAACTCCAGCAATCCGTAATAAATCATTGTCAGCTACTTCCCCTGCCACCAGTGCCATAATAGATGCAGTACCGATCATTGCCTTGTATTTTTCTCTCTGAGCTAATTTCTGCACATCTCCTTGTAGATGGACAGATCGCTGTAGGAGGTCGTCTACAGTCTTATTTTCTTCTGCAAGGAGCTTTTCAATATCAATAATTCCCTGAGTGGTTGGGTTGCTGGCAACTACACGTTCAAACTGTAGTCTGCTATTTCGCGTGTGGAGATGGTTTCTGTAATCTCTGAGTAAAGCTATGGTTTCGACAACTTTATTGTTAATGAGATGTTCTGCTGGTTCATCAATTACTGGAAGTGATTCTACAGCTTTGGCAGCATATAAGTAAAACTGATCGGCTTTCTCTTGTACTTGACGTAACAGCCGAGTCTCTGCTTCAACTAATTGTAGCAGAGCTGTTTTTGTGTTTTCATCATCTACTTCTTGCTCTAATACCTTTAGCACTTCGTATTTTCTAGAATTTAGTTTTTTGTGAAGGTTTGACAGTTTCCGTACTTCATCCTTTCTACTACGAAGATTATCAAGGTAACTTAATACATGAAGGTCACTCATTGTGTATTAATCTCTACAGAAGTATTTTAACTTTAGGGTTAAGTTTTATGACTAAAATCACGATAAAATCACTTCGCTCAGCCTCCGCCGAGCCGAGGCTCTGCATCGGCCACGAGTGGGGGCATTATGTTCGCAGAGCGAACAATAAGCCTCCGCCGAGATTTGAACTCGGGACCTTCTGCTATCTTCCCGCACGTTTGCGCGAGTACAAGGCAGATGCTATACCACTAAGCCACGGAGGCGCTATAACTGTGTGGGACGAAAGCGTATTTATAAGTGTGGCGAAAAATCAGCTTACAAGTCCGTACCAGACGCCGATGGCGACTCCCATGCCGAGGATGACGCCGACAAAGACTTGGAGCGGTGTGTGTCCGAGTACGATACTGACTTTTTCATGTAGTTTCGTTTTTCCAACGAGTTTGTTGAGTAGGATTGCTTGGTCTGAGACGCTTTTGCGAACACCCATCGCGTCTCTAATCACGACTCCTGAAAATACCATGCACACCCAAAAGAGTGCGCCAAAGCCTTCTTGCAACAACACGCCCATAGTAATTGCAGACACCGTTGCTGCGTGCGAGGATGGCATTCCTCCTGTTTCAAAAAAGAGCGTATACCATGAGAATTTTCTGTGGCGATAGATATATGCTATTTCTTTTATGATGTGTGATCCTATCCATGCGATGAGGATGATTGCAGGTAAATACCACCAGGCCATAGCAGAAGAAGTGGTTTGCTCCTTAAAAGAGTTTATGGTATGATGCGAAAGCGCGTATTAATTAGTCCCCATTCAATAAAGAGGAGTACGAGTGCTATGATGATTAAACTAAAGCTGAGTTGTCGCTCAAGGAGTTTACTCTGGCTTTCTGCGCTTAAGCGGTTGATTGCTGCTGGTGCTGCATCAAGTGTGGGTACGTGGATGTATTCTCCGCCTGTTTGTTCTGCCATGTAGCGCAGGTTTTCTTCATTGTATTGTGCTGTAAGGTTGTATGTTTCAGGTAAGAAGCCAACAAGCGTTTCTTGGTCTCGTCCAATCCCTACAGTGTGCACTACCACTCTATTCTCTACTGCGTATGCTGTTCCTCTCATGAGCGGGTTTGTGGCAAATCCTGACACTGTGAGACCTCCGTCGGTAAAGAAGACAACTGCTTTTCCTTCTTCGCTTGCGAGCAATAAGTTTGAGCTCGTAATCATTGCTGATGCCAGGTCTGTTCCTGAGAGTCGTTGCAGTTGCATTTCTCTAATGCTTTGCTTTACCGCTTCTAAATCAGTGGTAGGAGTGTGATGTATAGTCACAAGGCCTGCGTAACTTACAAGCCCTACGTTGGCATTATCTAATGTATCAACAAAATCTATTGCGAGGTCTTTTGCTACTTCAAAGCGCATTGGTCCCAGGTCTGTTGTGGTCATGGTTCCTGATGCGTCAATCACGATGACGTAGTCTGTTGTTCGTGCTTGTCCCTCATAGAAATAGACTGGTTGCGCAAGGGCTACCACGATGAGTGCGAACGTGAAGAGCCGTATGATGAGTAGTAGGATGTTTCTAGTAATAGCATTTTTTCCTGTTACTCGTTTGAGAGTATCAAAATTTGAAAAGTGCATTCCTTTTCTTTTTGTGAATCGAAACAAGTAGATGTGCGTTACTATCAGCATGGGCAATGCTATGAGCAGGAACAAGAATTCTGGTTGTGCAAAAGTCAGTGTTGTCATGTGTGTATTGTTTGTTCTCGTTTATGAAAGAATAAGAGTAGGTCTCGTATATAGTCTTGTTGTCCTACTTCAAGTAAAAGTACGTCTCCTTGTATTTTTCTAAATCCTTGTTTAATCGCGTTTTCTTCTTTTTCTACGTGTTCTTTATATGGCTTGTAGTACTGTGCGCAATCAATTATAAGTTTTTTGTCACTAAACGGATCTTCTAGGATGTATTCTCCTGCGTGCTTTGGTAGTCGTCTGTCTCTTGGGTCGCGGATGTTTATGCCTACGATTTCAAAGCGTCCTCTGGCAACTTCTAGGTAGTGATGCCATCGTTCTGAAAGGCCAATAAAGTCGCTGATGATAATGAGCATCCCTCGTTGTTTCATTGCTCCCATGAGTTCAGAGAGTGTTTTGTCAAGGTCGTATCCTCCGCCATAGGTTTTTCCGTCTCCAATAATGCTGAGGATGATGTTGTGTTGTTTGAGGCCAATGTTTGGTTCGATGTACGTTTGTATTCCTTCTGCAAAAGTCACAAGGCCTACTGCGTCTCCTGCTCGCAAAGCCCCAAAACTGATGGTTGATGCTATTTGTGCTGCGAATTCTGCTTTAAGATATTTTCCTGATCCGTACAGCATACTGTTTGAGACGTCAAACACGATAACAACGTTCAGATTTTTTTCTTCTGTGAGTTCTTTTACAAGTATTTTTCTTGCACGAAGACTTGCTCTCCAGTCTATCATGCTTGCGTCGTCTCCTGATTCGTATTGTCTGTAGTCTGAAAACTCTATTCCTCGTCCCTTAAACGTTGACAACCAGTTTCCAGTAAATGTTCGTGAAAGAATGTTTCTGTTTGCTTTTATGAGAAGCTCGCGTACTTCTGGGAGGAGTTCTGGCTTAAAGTCTTTAATCATCGTTTCTCAACTATGGGCACCTTTTCTAGGAGTTCTTTTATGATGTCGTCGGCCGTTACGCCTTCTGCTTGCCCTTCGTAGTTGAGGATGAGTCTGTGTCTTAAGACAGGGTATGCGACGTGTTTGATATCGTTTGGCGTAACGTATACTCTTCCGTCAATAAATGCGTGTGCTTTTGCGGTGATAAACAGCGCGATGGTACTTCTTGGTGATGCTCCGTACTCTAAGAACTTGCCTTTTTCTAGTTCGAATTTGTCTGGGTTTCTTGACGCGTCTACAATGCGTACGATATACTTCTCGATTTTCGGGTCCAGATATACTTTTTTTACTTCTGCTTGTGCTTGAATAAGTTCTTCAGGCGACAGTACTGCTTGTATGCCAAAGTCTTCGAATTTTTGTAGTGTCATGTTTCGGTGCATGATTTCTGCTTCTTCTTCAAGCGTGGGATATCCCATGAGGAGTTTGTACAAAAAGCGGTCTACTTGTGCTTCTGGCAATGGGTATGTTCCCAGGTTTTCTACTGGGTTTTGTGTTGCCATGACAAAGAAAGGCGCTGGCAAGGGGAAGGTTTGTTTTCCGATGGTTACTTGTTTTTCTTGCATCGATTCAAGCAGTGCTGATTGTACTTTTGGTGGTGCACGGTTGATCTCGTCTGCTAAGATAAAGTTTGAAAAAATCGGTCCTTTTACAGTGTAAAAACCTCTTCCTTCTTCGTATGCAGTAATTCCGATGATGTCTGTTGGAAGCAAGTCAGGCGTGAATTGTACACGGGAAAATTGTGCTCCAGTAACTGCTGCAAGCGCTCTGATAGTGAGTGTTTTTGCAATCCCCGGAATTCCTTCAACAAGAACGTGTCCGTTAGCAACAAGTGCTTCAAGCAAGTTGTTAATGATTGTTTGTTGGCCAACGACTACTTTGGCCATTTCTTGTCGAACAAGAGAGAATCGTTGCTGATAATGCACCACTATCTGACCAAACGTCCTCTCACCTTCTTGCATGGTATGAAAACCGAAAACTTCGCTTATAAATATGTGGATTCACTTGCGAGTAGAAAACCTGTTTTTTGAAAAAGTGTTATAAAGGCATGTTCGCAGAAAAGAACTATGACAGGTGAGTTACATAAAGAGGACATTAAGAAACGTTTACAGGCTATGATGGCTGGTGTTGAAAAAAAGGTTACGTATTACAATCAAAAAACGTTTGTTGATGCCGATCACGTATACCATGTTGTCCGCGATTTCTTTTTGGAACTACACGATAAATCATATGAAGCAACGTATGAAGATCTTATTCGTGAACTAGAAAGCAGTTCTGCTATCGTGTTTTTATCTGATGAAGTCCGAGACAAGTGTATTGCTTTTTTGCGTGATCTTTCCGAGGCTCAATATAGTGGTCGCGGCGCTGATGCTGAAACGTATAAAGAGCACTTAGCTTCTTTTGTTGAACTTGCGCGTGAAGTAACTGCTCCACATGACACTTCGCTTGATGAGCTTATTTTTGAGGGTCTTGCGAGCGTTAATCGCGAGGATCATGAAGCTGCAAAAAAGAAGTATCGTGCTGCTCGTGATAAGTATGAAGGGCTTCCTGAACATGAACAGCACCGGTATTATGAAGGACTTCAACGATTATATTCTTCACTTCATTAATCGTCTTTTCTTGCTGCTGAGTAATAGTGCATCATCAGCAGTGCCGCTATTCCTAAGAGCACAAAGAGCAGCCCAATGAGTACTGCGTTTGCGTGTCTCATTTGTGTTAGCCAGCTCATGTTTATTCCTGAGGGTACTTCTTCTCTTGCTCCTGGTTGCGATACCAGATAGCGACATGCGTCAATTACTTCTCGCAGGATAATGTCTGCTTGTTGTATTTGTCCTTGCTGTATGAGGGTTCGTGCCCTTCCGACAAATTCGTTGAGCTCCAAACATTCAGGGTGTGATGAGAGCAGGTCTTGTGCAAAGCTTACCCTCGTGTTTACTGCTTCTCCAAAGCTTTCTTGTTGGAGTGCGTTTACGAATATGATTGTTGAATCGTTTAGTTGTGGGTTTTGTACTTCTGCTTCTACGAGTATTTCGTATGTTCCTTGTGAGCGATAGTTTTCAACAAAGAGCGTGACGTTTCGTTGTTCTCCTGGTTGCATGCTTGCAAAGGTGTTTTGTGTAAAGCGCAACGTCACATCTTCTACTTCTACTGATGCTTGTAAGTCTACTCCTTGGAGTACTCTATCGGTTGGGTTTTCTACTGTGATTGGTACTTCCATTGTTTGGTCTTGGTACATAACCAGTGACGATGGCGTGATGAGTCGTATGCTCATGGGTTCTGGTTCTTGTGTTGTGGGTATCGGAATAGGAACTGGTGCTGATCCTCCGCCTCCCGTACTTGGTGTTGGTTGGGGCGTTGTTGTTTGTTCTGGTGCAGTTACTTCATACGTTAC
>SKIA01000083.1 GCA_007116645.1 Candidatus Woesearchaeota archaeon | reverse complement strand
TCCTACTCCGTCAGCAATGCTGGTGATGAGCGGCGCGGAGGCGACTGCCGGATCGATTTTGAGTTTGGTAAGTATGAACGGTAGTGCTGCTCCAAGCAGGTTTGCTACGATAATCACGCACACCATTGTGAGCCCTACAATAAGGCCTATTCGTGCGTCGGCACGGAATAAACCTAGTCCCCACGTTAAGAATCCAAGTGTTCCCCCAAGCAGTATTCCTACAAATAGCTCTTTGGTAAACACCTTAAACCATTCTTTTGCATGAACATCTCCTGTGGCAATTGCTCGCACCATAAGTGTAGCTGATTGTGCCCCGGTGTTTCCTGCTGATGCCATAAGCAGTGGAATGAAAAATGCGAGAGCAATAGCTCCTGCAAGGACTTCTTCAAAGGCGCCAATAATTCCTGCTGATATTAAACTAACAAATACGAGTCCGGACAGCCACCAGACACGACGAGAGTACAACGTAAATATGCTGCTGTGTTTGTAGCTTTGCTTTAAAGGAGTAACGCTACCTATTTTGTGGATGTCCTCGGTGGCTTCTTCTTCTGCAACATCAAACACGTCGTCTGCAGTAACAATTCCTACTAGCTTTCCACTCTTTGAAACAACAGGCAAAGAAAACATGTCATATTGCTTCATCAGCTTTACTGCGTGCTCTTGGTCTTGGTGTGCGTCAAGACTTGCGAATTCTCCGTCCATGACATCTCTAATCTTCTTTGTTGGTTTCTCCAAGATGAAGTGCCGCAGGCGGATGTCATCAAGGAGTTTTCCTCGTTTGTCAACAACATATACCATGTGCATTGTTTCGCTATCATGGCCTACTTCTCTGAGGTGTTTGAGTCCTCGTCCGACTGTCCAGTCTGGTTGCACTGCCACGTAGTCAGGAGTCATTATCCGTCCAACGCTTTCGTCAGGATAATTCAAAAGCGCACGAGTTTCATCGCGCTCATCTTTTGGCAAATGAGACAGCAGTTTTTGTATCTCTGCAAGGGTAAATCCTTCAAGCAATGCTACTCTGTCGTCTGGGGTAAGTGATTCAAGAATTTGTTTTTGGGTGTTTGGCTTTACGTGCGTAAGAATGTATTCTTGGGTTTCGTCTGTAAGGTACGGAAATGTTGAGAGTGCTTGTTCTCGTTGCAGCCCAATAAATAGTGATCGTGATTGTTTATGAGTGAGATGGCTAAAGAGTGTTGCGACTTCTTGCTCAGGCCACAAAGTAACTACTTGGCCCACTTTTGTGTAGTGGTGCTCTTTAAGAAGAAGGTGTGCTTCGTTGAGTTCCTGTGGGTTCATAAGAGCAATGTGTGCTCATCGTTTATTTGCCTTACTCTTTTCTTAAGCGATGAACTTATAAGGAATCAGCTCTTAAAGCTATTATGACAAACGAACTATTTCCACATCAAGAAGGAATTACTACACTGCTCAACCAAGTCCTTGCTGACGAGTTCGTGCTCTACACAAAGACCCTTAACGCTCACTGGAACTGTAGGGGCCCAAACTTTTACTCAGTGCACAAACTCCTTGACGAACAATACAATGATCTACAAACAGTAATTGACGAAGTTGCTGAGCGCGTGCGCGCAAACAATGGAATTGCTGTTGGCTCATTAAAAACCTTCGCAGATACCTCGCGTCTTACCGACCCATCAGGTGTTGTCTCAACGTCTGATTTGCTCCAAGACCACGAAGCACTTATTCGTCATTTGCGAGAAGATATCGTGACCGCCGGAGAAGATTATGAAAACTCAGCAACCGAGGACCTTCTCACGAGTTTGCTAAACCGTCACTTGACCATGGCCTGGATGCTTCGTAGTTTGAAGTGAACGTTACTATTGCGGCAGCGCAAATAACGATTACAAGCAGTATTGAGAAAAACCTTCAAGAAATACTCAAGGCTATTGCTAAAGCTTCCACTCAGAAAGCATCATTTGTGGTGCTGCCAGAAACGTGTCTTGTTTCAGAATCAAAATTAGTGCGTCCCGTTCTTGACTTGCTCAAACAAATCTATGCTGCTGCTAAAGAATACTCGATAAACGTTATTTTTGGCTCCTACGTGCTGGTTCGCGGACGCATAAAAAACCGTATCTTAGTTGTTTCAAAAGAAGGTGTTGTCGTGCACCGGTATGATAAGCGCAACTTGTTCATGCAAGAACCATCAGAAGTGGTTGCTGGCAAGAGAAATCGAGTTCTTGAACTTGACGGCGTACCGTTTGGCGTGATTAATTGTTGGGACTACGCATTTCCTGAGCAGCAGCGTCGTCTTGCAAAAAACGGTGCTAAGATCATTTTTTGTCCAGCAAACCTTCTGAGTCATCCGCGCACAAAAAACGTTTTGCTCGCAGTGCCGCAAGTCCGCGCCTTTGATAGCATGGCGTATTTTGTCATGGTTGACGGCTTTCACAAGCGCCTGTTTTGCCAAACACGTATCTGTCATCCACTAAGAGAACTCGCTCGCATTAGTGACGAGCCAGGAATGGTGTGTGTGGATGTTGACCTTAAAGAAATTGATTTGCTGCGCAAAGAGTTTCCAAACTTTTAGTTCAGCCGCAAGAGCACTTCTGGAATTACGTCAAGCATGCCGTTGATCACAAATTGTACGCTGATAACAACGAGTATGAGGCCGAACACTTTTGTGATGACGCGGCGTTCTGTTTCTCCAATGCGCTGGGCCACGAGATGGCTGTATTTCATTGCAAAATAACACATTGTTGTAACAGTTAGTATTGCTAGTGCCACAGGAAAGATGTGCACTGTGGATGGTGCTTCTGTGGTCAAGATAAGGACTGTGGCAATCGCTCCTGGGCCACTAATAAATGGGATGGCAAGAGGGATGATACTTACATCATCGTCTTTTAAGTCAGGGTTTTCTTCTGTTTGATGGTGTTCTCCTTGAACATTTCTGATCATGTTCATACCAATCCCAAACAAGATGATTCCTCCTGCAATACGAAACGCACCGATACTTATGCTAAACAATGATAATATGTGTTGGCCAATAAACGCAAACACCAAAAGCACTCCTGTCGCAAAGGTTGCTGCGCGCCAAGCAACAAGGTTTCGTTCTTGTTTTGTCGCAAAAAAGAGGAGTGTGTTAAACACGAGTGCTGTGGTTACGGGATTGATAATAACAAATATTGCTATGAACGAAATAATAAAATATTCAAGCATCCCTATCATGTGTTCTTAGCTCTTACTAGCGGCTTTTAAGTGTTCGTCATCACGCGCGAGTTACTTCTTTTTTCTTCGCACAAGACCAATGACGAGTGCTAACACGATGATGAGCGCGATAAGGATTCCTGCGATTGCTTGTATTGATATGCCGCTTCCTTCTCGCACAGGAATAGTTATAGTGTCGGTTTGTGTGTAACGTGTGGTTGCAACAAGGCTTTCTAGCTCAACGAGTATTTCGTAGTCGCGCACACTAGCACTTGATACCACTTCGTATTTGATATCAAGGGTGGTGTTTTGTCCTGGAGCTATTTTTGCTCCTGCGTACTGGCTGGTTCGCTCGAAAATAAACGGGAATGACACGT
Organism: Candidatus Woesearchaeota archaeon; assembly: GCA_007116645.1. GTDB lineage: Archaea > Nanobdellota > Nanobdellia > Woesearchaeales > SKIA01 > SKIA01. Next base: position 19,359 of record SKIA01000083.1, on the reverse strand, counting down.
CTGGGAAGAGTCGTACGCGCACATCCACTGCTTCTTCTGCTCCAGTGTTTTCAATAGTGATTCGTAGCACGTTATCGCTACTTCCTTGCGTGCTTTGCGTTCGTAATTCTTGAGCGCTTATTTCTAAGAAAGGAGCGTCTGCTAGTGGAATGGTGACAGGAATGATTCTTGTCTGCACGCTTGGCGTCTGCACTCCTTCTCGGCGTGTTCGGTACTCAAGATGCAATTCTGCTTGCATGCTTTCTCGTTGGTGGGCCCGGATATCAAACGTGAATGTGAGTGGTTCTTGTGCTCCTCCGGCCACGCTTGCCACGCTGTCTTGGAGGCTGTACGCATAGCTTTGTTTAGCTCCTTGAGCTATTTGCAGTTCAGCAGTTACGAGTTCTGCTGCTCGTTCACCAAGGTTTTGCAAAGTGATGGTTAACTCGTTTCTTTTCGAGTCAGGAAGAAGTTGTTGTGGTACGGTTGTAATACGTCCTGTGCGCAGATCTGCTTGTCGCTGTGCTCCTTGAACAAATAATTCATGCTCAGTAACGCTTTGTCCGCGTCCAGTGTCTATGAACGTAAGCAAGTTGAGCACTCCTTCAGGAGCGTCTTGGTTGATATACACACGAAACGTAGCAGTTACTTGGTCTCCGGGTCTGATGCTTGCATAGTTTCTTGGCTGAGTAATCGCGGTGACGTACTGGTTTTCTTGCACTCCCACGAGCACGTTGTTTTGAGTGGCTTGTGAGGGTAGCGCCGTAATTCGTACAGTGATGTCTGCGTATTCTCCTGCAGTGACTGGTGCAGGTGCGGTACTGATAAGGTCTGTTTGCAGTGCTGTTGCAAACGATAAGCTCATGACTGCAAAGATGATGAGAAGAAATGCTTGTTTCATAATGTTGTAGAGTGGTTTTGCGCTTTTAAGCTCTTTGTTTAACGTTCCTTGAGTCGTATCACCGCAGGAACGAAAAGAATGGTTACTAAAAAGACTGCAAGAATACTAAACGCGAGCGACCAGCCCAGTCGTTGCGTGCCGAGAAGAGTCGCAAAGGTGAGTGCTAAAAACCCAAAGAAGGTGGTGATGCTAGAAAGAAGTATTGCTCCGCCGGTTGTATTAAGTGCTTGTTCAATTGCTTTTTCAATATTTTTTGTTTTCTTCTTAGCATTGTTAATAGAGTTAACAAGGTGTATTGAGAAATCAACTCCTATTCCGAGCACTAAAGAAATGATTCCTGTGGACAGGCTTGTAAACGGGATACCAAAGAATCCTTTGAGCCCAACAGCCCAGATGACTGCAATAATGATTGGTGCAAGCGCTACGATACCAACGGCAAATGATGCGTACAATAGGCTTGCGACCAGGAATACGAGTACTAAACCAACGACTGTCGTGATGGCAGCGTCCTGTTGCAGGCTGTCCCCAAGCTCTGAGAACCGCACGATATCTCCAAACAAGCTTGTTTGCGTGTTATGAATTGGTGTGTCTAAAACGATGTCTTGTACTTCTCTTAAGAACGCGCTGTTGCCTGCTTCATCAACGAGTGTTCCTTCACTCACAACAGTAATCGTGGTAAGTGTAAAGTCTGTATTAAACGCTGCTTGGCGCTCGATTGCGAGTTCTTGTATGCGTGCATCGTTTATTGGCATGTCAGTGAATGCGCTATTTACCCGCACAACTCCCGGGATACCGAGTAGTTTTGTCTCAAGCAATTGTGCGTCATACACTGTTTGTGGTTCTCGTAGGTCTCGCCTTGTACTCTCAAGCACTATAGTAAGCGATTCTGTTTCTCCAAACGCGTACGCGGTTTCTCGAAACGATAGTGCTACGGGGTCGTCGTCTGGGATCCAGTTGCTATTGCTTGTTGAAAACCCTACTTGCATTGCTCCAAACAGCATAATAATTGTGATAAGCCCTATTACTCCCAGCACTTTTCCTGGGTGGTGTGTTTGCACGCTAGCCAGTTTTTTGAAGACGCCATCAATAAAGCCTATTGATTGCCTGCCGCCTTTAGGGGGATTTTGTACAAACACATAGAGCATGAGGGGAAGCATAAGCATGGTAACGATGAAAATCATTGTTATCGCAATAGCAAGCACTTGTCCTTGTGCTTGCGATGACGGACTGACCCCAAGCATAAGTGCTAAAAAGCCTGCTACTGTGGTAAGAAAGCTTGCGGTAAGGGCTAGTTCTAGTTCGTCAAGGCTGTCAAGAATTGCTTTTTTTGGTTTGCGTCCTGAGCGTAAATGACGTGTGTAGGTGGTGATGAGGTGAATAGAATAGTCTGCTCCAAGACCGATAACAATGACGCCTACTGCTGCAAGAGTGAGGGTGATATCGATGTTCAAAAATACCATGATTCCTGCAAGGGCTGCAAGGCTTGCTAATGGGCTGATGACTCCTATGAGTGCAAGCCGCAGGCTCTTAAAGTACCAGAGCAAGACAAAAAACACGAGCAGCGCTGTGATGATAACTGTTGAGAGGTTATCTAGGATAAGAAGCGTGCTTACTCGGTCAAGAATAACTGGAAATCCTGTGACGCTGATAATAACGCCTGCGGGTGTTTGTGCTTGTGACACATAATATTCGATTTCTTCTTTTACTTCTAACACGCTGTTTTGCGTGTTCGGCTCAAACACTTGCACGCCAAAGCGCGCTACTTGTCCGTTATCACTGTACTCTACTGGTCCTACGCCTCTGACGTATTGGCTTTGTTCTAGCAGCAGCTTTAGTTCTTGCGTGCTCGCCCCGATGAGTTCTTCGGTTATCATTTCAGGGCGGTTTGTGAGTCTGCTTTGTTCGTCAAGAAGGTATGTTATTTCAAAACCACTATTGACTCCGAACGCGTTTTCAAGTGCTCGCGCGTTCGTGTTGTATTCTCCTTCTGTGCTGATAAGCGAGGAGAATGATGGGTCAAGTGCGAGTTGCGTTCCAGCAATGCCCATCGTCATGACGAGCAGCAAGCATAACAACAGAGCTGTTTTAGGTTTTATGAGTAATTGCCGCGTAATTGCTGAAAGCATATCTACGCGAGTTAAACATACTTTATATCCCTAGTGCTTTAGTACAGCTTGAGTGTCCAGGCACGATCTTGGTATTCTTGTACCATGCGGTGCGTGTTAAAATAGCTTGCAAGTGAGAGTGCGTGCACCATGTGTTCGCGCCAACGGTCAGGGTGTTCGTAATAGACGCGGATGATATGTGACAGCGTATCGTAGAGTTTGTTGGCATCGTCATCTCCGTGCTCAATAATCCATCCTGCTTGCGGGTTTTGCGTGATGCCTTCAATCCACCATCCATCAAGGGTTGACAGGTTTGGTATGCCGTTTGCTGCGGCTTTCATTCCCGAGGTTCCTGACGCTTCTTGCGGCGGAACGGGGTTGTTGAGCCACAAATCGCACCCTTGCACCATGAGTCGTCCAAGCGTGACGTCGTATCCTTCAACAAAGACTACGGTGATATCTCCTGATAGTTGCCTTGCGTACTCTATGACTCGTTGAATCAGTCGTTTTCCTTCTTCGTCTCGCGGGTGTGCTTGTCCTGCAAAGACGAGTTGAATTTTTGCTGCACCAATTTCTCGTAGTCGGTCTAGGTGGCTGAATATGAGGTCTGCTCGTTTGTACGTCGCAAACCGTCTTGCGAATCCAATGGTGAGGAGTGTTTGGTCAAGCTGTATTCCTGTTCGTGCATTGATTTCGTCAAGGAGTGCTCGTTTTGCGTTTTGGTGTGCGTCCCAGAGTTCTTCGTGAGTGACTACTTGGTAGCATCGCTCAAGAATGCTTGGTTGTTCTCTCCACGAAGGCATTTTCACGTCAAGAATTGTTTGTATGTCGGGGTGCACCCATGTGGGGAGGTGTACGCCGTTAGTGATGCTGTCGATGTTGTATCCGGGAAACATATGTTTTGATATTTCACCGTGTTTTTTTGCAACGCCGTTTGCGTATCGTGAAAGATTAAGTGCGAGCTTTGTCATGTTGCATTCGTAATGTCCGCCAAGGTCTAGGCTTTCCCACGCGAGGTCTTCATGACCGATTGTTTGCTTTATCATTTCATACGGGAAACGGTCGTGGCCTGCAGGGACAGGTGTGTGTGTTGTGAAGACATGCGCACTTTTCACGAGGCTTTTGATGCGCGGTTGGTTAAATGCGTAGTAGCGTGAGAAGTAAAGAACGTCTTCCATGGGTGCGAACGCTGCGTGTCCTTCGTTCATGTGAAAGGTGTGTATGTGTCTGCAACCAATTTTTCTGAGGACTCGTTTTCCTGCAATACCAAGGATTGCTTCTTGTTTTAAGCGCATCCGCTCGTCTCCGCCGTACAGGCGATCAGTGATTTCTCTGTCTTGAGGAGCGTTCTCTTTTAGGTGCGTGTCAAGCATGAGTACAGGCACTATATGTCGTTGTTTATGTCCTACAATGATTCCTATGCGTGGCTCAACCCAAACGGTTCTTCCTTCAATAACCATACTTACGCGCGCGTGCGGAAGGGCTGTTGTGAAGGCATCAATATCCCATGGTTCATCGCTTTCTGTTTGAATGCCGTTGTGAAGGTGTTGTTGAAAGTATCCTTTACGATACAGTAATGTGAGTGCCGCAACGGGCAGGCGCAAGTCCGCACAACTTCGCAAAGTATCTCCAGCAAGCACTCCGAGTCCTCCGCTGTATGTGTGGACGCGAGAATCAAGTCCTATTTCCATTGATGCATACAGAATGTGTGCGTGAGTAAGAACGTTGAGTGCGTATTCTGTGTCTTTGGGTTTAAAAAATTCCATCTACTCACAACCTCTTTCATTATTTAACGAGCTGCTCATTTATAAGCATAGTGTTGGAAAGGATTAAATAGCGCCAATCTCACTACTTGTCTGTGCCAAAACTGAACTTTGTTATTAAGCCCGATATCACTAATGCTTTGTTACCGACGTTTCTTCGGTGGGTGTTTCGATATACTGTGGGTGCTGTGGTAGTGTACTTCTTGTTTTCATTTCTGGCCCGGCTAGGCGTGATGGATATTCTTTTTGGCAGACTTATATTTGCGTTGATTATTGTGGTGTTCGTACTTTCATTAAGTAGTATTAAGCTGCAGTTCTTGGTGCTATCCAATACACGTTACTTATTTTATGACACGCACGTTGTTGAGGAACGTAAATTATTAGTTACTAAAAGACATAGCATGCCCTACAAGCAGATTAGTAAGATAATTAACAACAGTACTATTTGGGATCGTTTCTCAAAGGCATCAAATATGGTTTTGCGTACAGCAAGACCTGATGAGAGCCAAGATTTAGTATTGCGCTCGATTAAGAATTCTGAGGATGTTGAGCACAAGATCTATAAGTTGCTCAAAGAAGACGCCCGCGCCCGTCATTAATAAGGCTGCTTTTGAAGCTGTCTTCTCTGTGCGGTCTAAAACGAATGATCTCGACGTGTGGGAGCTCTTTTTCTATGAATTCGTGCAGTCCCTCAACGAAGTGTTGTTGGTCGTACCCTAGTCCAATTTTGTGTGGCAAGATGTGTTTGATGGCTTCGTATTTGTCTTCGTGACTGCCAAGGATTGCTTGTGTGATGAGGGGGTGTTTTGCTACTTGTGCAAGGCGTTCTTGTTCTGTGTGTTTGGGAGGGCGTCCTTTTGTTTGTTTGACGGTTTCGTCACGGGCAAGAATAACGTATACTTCTTGTGCGTGCTCGTGTGCTTGTAAGAATAAGTTTACGTGTCCAAAGTGTAGTCCGTCAAACGTTCCGAATAAGAGTATGCGTGTCATTGTGTAAATGCCCAGTACACGATGTATGTAAGAAATGCAATTACGAGTGTGTACTTAATGATTTTAATCCAGCTCAGTATGGTGATGAATTTTTTTTGTTTTGTATTGAGTTTTTTCACAATCGTTCCTTGATGATTTTTAGTCGCGAAAAGTTTTCTCGCTCCATCTCTTCAAGTCGCATGCGCACAAAGGTTCCTTGTGCCTGCATTTTTGGTATTACTTCAAACTCTAAAGCGTTCACTCTTCTCTTTGTCTTTTCTATTTCGTCAAGCATTTTTCTGATTGTGGTCTCAACTTCTGCTGCTTCAACAATCTTCTCGACAAGTTTTTCGTACGCATCTGCTGCTTCGTCAATGCTTGCGCTGTTAAAGTATCCGTACCCGCGATCAAACAATGTTTTCTTCATTTCTTTGCGATTGATTTTTGGTACCACAACACCCACAATGTTTTTTTGTTCAATAGTGACTTCTGGCCGCTCCTTGATAGCAAGGGCCAAGCTCTTGATGTGCAAGTCCGAATCAAGCATTCGCGCAAGGTTGATTGCGTGCTGTGCTTTGATGAATTCTTTGGTGAGCTCTTCTCGCACAGTTTTTGCACGTTTTAAGATCTCAAAGAACTCTAGGATAAGTCCGTCTCGCTTTTTCTTTAGGAGGCCGTGACCTGAGCGTGCAAGCTTGATTTTCTTTTTTAGCTTGATGAGTTCACTTCGTGTCGGCTTGATGTCGTTTGTCATTGTATTTTTCCGTAGTGGTGTTGCTCTACTTGCTTTCCTTGCGAGAAGAGCGTGATTTCTCGTAGATCAAATTTGTTGTTATCATCGAATCGCTGATCGATGTTAAGTCCTGCAACAAGCAATATTGGGTGTTGTTCTGTGTCTTGAGCTTGTAACGTTTGTATGCGTGTTTTTAGCATTTCAAGTCCTTTTTCATACACAAACTCTGCCATTTTTCTTACTGGGTGGCTTGTCTCTTGTTGTTCTTGCATTATTTCTTCTTTGTATGCTAGCAGTTCTTCTGAGATGGCAGTCATCTCAGGGTCGTCAGTATATGGTCCTTCGTCACCTTGACTCCATAATTCGTACACTCCCCAGAGTGCTCCACAACTATGTCCTGGATTTTTTCTGTGGTGTCGTTCAACCATACCCCACTTTCCTTCTGAATCTATTCCGACGTGAGGTCCGTATATGATAACTCCTAGTCCTTCATCGGGGATGTGGTGGTAGAACGCAGTCAAAGGTGTTTTTCCTCCTCGTGGCAGCCCTGCCAATGTGTGCGCGTTGAATGCTGGTAGGTAGTGAAACGCTTCTAGGACCCGAATCATGTCTTGTTGCGTATCATCTCTGCACGTTGCCATTGCCGGTCGTGTATGTGCTGGTTTGTGACCTGTTCCATGCACCCAACGAGTGATTTCTGCTACGAGTTCGGGAGTATTAAGCGTATTTGGGTACTCCTTAAGTACGATTTCCTCTGTTGGTGTGTGAAAGATTGGTCTTGGCATGGTTTTATGGTTTGTAGTATTTCTTTTTTAGGTCCGGACTGATTCTTGTCAGCTCGTGCTCTGGGAATTCTCGTAAGAGTTCCCATCCGATGTCGAGTGTTCTCTCGATTCCACGGTCTTCTTGTTTTCCTTGGCGTACGAATTGTTCTTCAAATGCTGCTGCGAACTTGAGAAGGCGCTGGTCTTTTTCTGAGAGTGCTTCTTCTCCGACGATTGCTACAAGTCCTCGTAGGTCTCGTCCTTCTGCGTAAAAAGCGTAGAGCTGGTCGGATACTTGTTTGTGGTCGTCGCGCGTTTTGCCTTTTCCGATACCGCCGTTCATCAGTCGTGAGAGTGATGGCAGGATGTCTACTGGTGGGTATACTCCTGTTCTGTGCAGTTCTCTTGACAATACGATTTGTCCTTCTGTGATGTATCCTGTCAGGTCTGGGATTGGGTGTGTGATGTCGTCTCCAACCATTGTGAGGATAGGTACTTGTGTGATGCTGCCTTTTTTTCCTTTGACAAGGCCTGCTCGTTCATAAAGCATTGCAAGGTCAGTATACATGTATCCTGGGTATCCTCGTCGTCCGGGGATTTCTTCTCGTGCAGCGCCGATTTCACGTAGTGACTCGCAGTAGTTTGTCATGTCTGTTAAGATGACGAGTACGTGCATGTCTTTTTCGTACGCAAAATACTCTGCTGCTGAAAGTGCCATTCTTGGTGTGATGATTCTTTCAACTGCTGGGTCGTCTGCCAAGTTCAGAAACACTACTGATCGCTCAAGTGCTCCTGTTTCTTCAAAGTCTCTCATAAAGCGTTGTGCTTCTTCGTTGGTGATTCCCATTGCCGCAAATACTACGGTGAATTCTGCGTTGTCGCCAAGTACTTTTGCTTGACGTGCGATTTGTAGTGCGAGTTCGTTGTGTGGAAGTCCTGATCCTGAAAAGATAGGTAGTTTTTGTCCTCGAACAAGCGTGTTTGTTGCGTCGATTGTTGAGATTCCTGTTTGGTAAAAGTCTTCAGGGTTTGCTCTGCTGTATGGATTGATTGCTGCTCCATTGATGTCAACACGTCTTTCCGGAATGACTTCTGGGCCGTTATCAATTGGTCTTCCTGCTCCTGAGAGGATTCTTCCAAGAAGGTCTTCTGATACTCCGAGCTTGATGTTTTCTCCAAGGAATGTCACGGTGGTTTCTTGATCTATTCCTGAGGTTCCCTCAAAGATTTGTACGACTACTGCGTCGTCGCTGGTATCAAGTACTTGTCCGTTTTTTGTTTCTCCACTTGGCAGGGTAAGTCGTACTAGGTCTCCGTATCCTACTGGTGAGGTTTTTTCAACAAAGACGAGTGGTCCTGCGATTCTGGTGATTGTTTTGTATTCTTTCATTGTATTTTACCTCGCAAGCGCAGCTAGTTCTTTTTCCATGCGCTCTCCTACTTCTGTTAATAGCTTTTTGTAGTCTTTCTCGAATTTTGCGTTTCCAATCTCGTCTTTTGATTTCATTGACAAGATTTGTGTCATGCGTACACCTTTGTCCATTGCTTGTTGTGCTTGGTCGTAAAAGTGCAAGATCATGCGCATCAAGATATAGGTCTTCTCAAGTGATGAGTAGGTATCTATTTCGTGAAACGCGTTTTGTTGCAAGACAAACTCTCTGACGAGCCGTGTGGCTTCGAGGGTGAGTTGTTGTTTTTCTGGCAAACTGTCTGAACCTACGAGTTGTACGATCTCCATGAGTTTTTCTTCTTCTTGAAGCATTCTTTGGAGTCTTTCAACTGTTTCTCGCCAGTCTTTTGCGACGTTTTCAGCATACCATTCTTCAAGGTTGTCTTGGTAGAGTGAGTAGCTGGTCAGCCAGTTCACACTGGGAAAGTGTCTTCGTTGTGCGAGTTTTGAGTCAAGTGCCCAGAACGTTTTTGTTACGCGAAGTGTGTTTTGCGTTACTGGTTCTGAAAAATCTCCTCCTGGTGGACTGACTGCTCCGATAATGGTTACTGAACCTTCTCTGTCTGTTCCTAGAGGTACTGCTCGTGCTGCTCTCTCATAGAACTCTGAGAGCCGTGTTGCAAGGTATGCGGGGTATCCTTCTTCTCCTGGCATTTCTTCTAGGCGCGATGATATTTCTCTCATTGCTTCAGCCCATCGCGAGGTACTGTCTGCCATGAGTGCCACGTCGTATCCCATGTCGCGGTAATATTCTGCGATGGTAACTCCGGTGTATACGCTCGCTTCTCGTGCGGCTACTGGCATGTTTGAAGTGTTTGCGATAAGTACTGTTCTGTTCAGTAGTGGCTTTCCGCTTCGTGGGTCTGTGAGGTGCGGGAATTCTGTGAGTACTTCTGTCATTTCGTTTCCTCGTTCTCCGCATCCTACGTATACGATGATGTCTGCGTCACTCCACTTTGCGAGTTGTTGTTGGCTTACTGTTTTTCCTGCGCCAAACGGTCCAGGAATTGCTGCTGCTCCGCCTTTAACGACAGGGAAGAATGCGTCAAATACTCGTTGCCCAGTAACCAGTGGGACTGTTGGGTTGAGCTTTCGCCTGACTGGTCGTGCTTGTCTTACTGGCCATTCGTGGGCGAGTTTAAGCTCTGTTCCGTCTTCGAGCTCGCCAATAACGTCTGTTACGGTGTATGTTCCTGAAGTAAGTTTTTTGATGGTGGTTTCTTTTACTCCTGGTGGTACCATGATGTAGTGGATGTTTCCTTCTGTTTCTTCTACTTCTCCAACAATGCTACTTCCAGAGACGGTGTCTCCTTTAGTTTTTGTAGCGGTAAACTTCCATTTCTTTTTCATATCTATACCGTCAGCAGTTGCTCCTCTGCTGATGAAATCTCCTTGTTGTGCTTGAAGGGCTGGAAGTGGTCGTTGAATACCGTCGTAGATACTTGTCAGTAGGCCAGGGCCGAGAGTGACTGTTAATGGTTTTCCTGTGTTGACTACTTCTTCTCCGGGCTTGATGCCTGCGGTGTCTTCGTAGACTTGTATCGTTGCGGTGTCTCGGTCTATCTGGATGACCTCTCCCATGAGTTGTTCTTTGCCGACGAGCACGACGTCATACATGCGTGCTTTAAGGCCTTTGGCCACTACTACTGGCCCTGCGATTCGGTATAGTTTTCCTTTTGTCATTGTTATTCACTCTTCCATAGATCTACGCCTATGGCTCTGATTATGTCTTTTCGTAGTTGTGCTCCCTCTTGTTGTTCTGACAAAACCACTACGACTGGTTTTGTGCTTTTGGAGAGCTCTCGTTGTGTGTGGCTGTCTAGTTGGTCCATCGTGCTTTGCGACACGACCAAGATGCCAATGCCTTCTTCACTGAGCACTGCGCTAAGTGTTTTGTGCACGTTACTTCCTATCTTGTAGGTTTTGCGAATGCCTGCTAGTTCAAAGCCAAGCAGGAATTCTTCTTCTCCAAACACTGCAAGTTCAGCCATTACGCCACCAGCTCCTGTTCTATGTACGCATCGCTCATGCCAAGTTCTCGTCCTTTCATGATGACGCGTATGTTTCTTGCTTCTTGTTCTTTCTCAAACATGTATCCGAGGATGACGTTGAAGGTGAGCATTCCTTTGTGCGTGAACAATGCTGATATGCGCAATAAGTACTTTCTGAGTTCTCGCTCCATATCCACTAGTGACCCGCTCTTTTCATAAGCCAAAAGTCCCTTATTAAGTGAGTCTTTGAACATCGTTTTTTGGCTGGCCTCGACTACTCCGCGAACTGTTTTTTTGGTTATCAGTTCTTCAAAGAGTTTGTTGAGTCGTGAACCGTTTACCCAGAACAAGAGTTCTTTGATGCTCTCTGGCGATACTTCTTCTCGCACCATTCGCATGATAACAAGCAAGTTTAAGATCTCGATTTCTGTCACGATAAAGCGTTTAAACAGTGCTCCTTCGCTTGAGAGGCGGTCTGCAAGAACTAAGAGTTCTTTGTAGTACTGCTTGTCAAGACCGTTCTCTACTTGCATGAGTGTGGTGTGGTCCTTGACGGCCTCTTTCCATTCGCTTTTTGAGAGCATTTCAAGTGCGTCCTCAAACGTTTTCTGATTAAGAAGGCCTAGTAAGAACTCTTCGCTGGCAGGTCCTGCTGTTACGAGTAGCATCTCTCTGGTTTTTGCTTTGTCATCTCCGGTGTAGAGTGCTCGCAAGATGGTTTTGATGTTCCACACGTCGTGTCGTTTGAGGTACCCGTCAATGAGTGGGAGCATGTCCTCGTCACAAATCCTTCGTAATTTTGTAAAACTGCGTTCAAGATTGTTTTTGAGGGCGTGCTCAAGTAGTTCTGTTCCTTCATATCGCACTCCAAGTGCGTTGATGTCTTCGCGGTACTGTCGGTCTTGTAAGTACTTTGTCATTTCCGCAACGCTCATTTTCATGAGTTTATGATAGTCTTCTTTTTTGAGAAGAAGCGTTCTCATTACGTTCGTGCGTACATACGTGTATGGACTAAACCGAGGTGTTATGCGCGATGCCATCAGAACAGAGTTTCTGCTACCTCCTTGAGGTGCTTATCTCGCACGGTGGCAAGAATTGCTGCGATGCTCAAATCGATTCGTTGTGTTCCGTCTTTGCTTTCGCAAATTACTCCTCCAGCGATATCAACGGTTTTTGTTGTGTATCCTGTGAGGAGTTTTTCATCTTGTTTGGCAACATATACTGTGTGGACGTCAATTTCCTTGCTTGCCTTCTTGATCAGTTGTTCAAGTAATGCTTTGCGTTCTTTGTCAGACTGGTTTTCGAGTTGTTTGAGCGCATCGCTAAATGCGTGGTCTATCAACTCTTTTTTTGCTTCCAAAACAAGTTTTTTTGCTTGCAGCTTTGCTGATGAAAGTTCTCTTCGTTCAAGCACTGCGATATCTTCTTGTGTTTTTGTCTCAACGCTTTCTTTATATGCGTTAATATCGCTTGTTGCTTGCGTGAGGAGTGCTTCTTTTTGTTCAGCAGTCTCTTTATCTATAGCTGCTCGCTCTTGTTTGAGCTGCTTTTCCAGTCCTTTCTTTACGTCCTCAAGTCCCATGTTCTTACGCCATTCCGATGATCAAGATTGCGATGACCATTGCGAAGATAACAAGTGTTTCCGGGATTACTGTTAGGACGAGTCCTTTACCGAAAAGCTCTTCTTTTTCAGCCATTGCTCCGATTGTTGCTACACCAATTGCTTTTTCTGCCCACGCCGATGCGAATGCTCCAAGGCCAATTGCTAGTGCCGCACTAATTGCGATCATTCCTGTGTTTATATCTACCATATTTTTTTTCCTCCTATTTAGTTCCAAAGGGAGAGTATTTTTTACCCCCTCCTTTGTAGAATCGCGAGTAAAACTCCACGTAGTGAAGTCGTAGCGAATGTAAGAATCCTCCGAGTAGCCCTAGCATTATGTTTATTCCGTGCCCTGCCACTAAGAGGAGTGTTGTGGGTATTAGTCCCCACCAGCCCATGCTTGCCATAAAGCCGTTTGCGAATGTGTTAATGACGACAGCAAGGCTTGCTTTTGCCATGCCGATTGCAAACATCCGTGCGTATGAGAGCACGTTACTAATGATTGCGGGTATTTCTACTGCTCCCACCACTCCTTCTCCAAGGATGATCATGATAACGCCCAGCGCGAGTAGCCCGTACCCAAGCCATGGTTGGAGTGGTTCGAGTACTGCTGCGAGTGTGATGATTGGTTGAAAGAGCCAGTACGGTCCTGTGGTTTCTGGCGCGGTAAGCGTTGTTGCTATGTAAGGGAGCGCGATGACTGCGATACCTATTTGGAGCACCCACCAGCTTGCTTTTTCAAGAATTGCCATTTTGAGTCCGTGGCTTTTGAGTTCGTTCCAAAATCCTAGGGCAAGGCCGAAGTTAATATGCAGTACTCCAATGAATAAGCTCAGATAGAGTACTTCCATGACGTCATAGAGTCTGTGTAGTATTCGTGGCAGGTCCATTCCGAAAAGATAGTTTGAGCCAAAGAATTTTCCAAAGAATATTCCAAACACCACTGTCCAAATGCTTGCAAGGATGATGATGTTGAAGAACCCATTAAATTGTGGCATGCGTTTTTTTAAGAGCCAAAAGAGTACGAGGGTGACGATTCCGTATCCGATGTCTCCGAGCATGAATCCAAAGAGAAGCGGGAAGGTCATGAAGGTGAAGAATGTCGGGTCGAGTTCTTTGTATCGCGGCAGGGCGTACAGGTTTTGGAAGAATTGAAAGTCTTTGATGACTGCCGGCTGGTCCATCTTAATTGGGATATCTAGCTCGTTTTTTTCTTTGAGCGTCTGGATGAAGATGCGTTTTTTTGTTGCTTTGTCAAGCTCTTGTTTTACTACAAGCACATCTTCTGTTGGCACGTATCCTGTGACGTAGAACATGTTTTGCGATGATGCAAAGGTAAGTGGGATTGCTGCTTTTTCTGCTTCTTGTTCAAGAAATGCTGCTGCGTTGCTCATGTATGTTGCGTGTTCTTTTTTTGTTTGCTCCAAAGCTTTTTCTGCTATTCGTTTATTGGCGATGACTGCTTTGAATTCTTTATTGAGTGCTTTTTCGTCTCCGTTAGTGACTATTTGTACTTCGGTAAAGCCTTTTTGCAACAGGTCTTGGAGTGCTGCTTCTTTGTCTTCTTTTTTTACTGCAACTGCTGCGTAGGTCTGAGCGATTTCTGCATGTGTTGAGTGCGCGTATCCTTTGAGTGATAGCTTGTCTTTTACTGTGCCAACAAGCACTTCTACGCTGCCAAGTGTAGTGTATTCTTTTTTTATTCCCAGCTTGTCAAGTACTTTGTGGTTGTGTAGTGCTACTTTGAGTTCATTTGCTTGGTCTCTGAGCAGCCTAAGGGTTTCTTCTTGTTCTTGTACGACACCGTGAATTCTGTGGATTGATTTAACAGTTTGTTTGATGGTGTCAGAGTGTTTTTTAGCATCTCCCTTTCCTTCGTTAAATAATGCAAGAATGGCTCCTGTTTTGATGATGACTTCAGAAAGTTCGTTTGCGTGCTCAAGGGGCGCGCCGATATCAAGTTCCGCTGGAGTGTGCTCTTTAATGTGAAGTGCCTTGAGATCGTACAGCGTATCAATTACAACTGAGAGGTCTTTGTTGCCGCCGACAGCGACAATCTTTGTCATTTCTTTTGGCCTAAGCATTAGCTTGTCTTTTCGAAAAGCTCAAGAATTGTTTTTGTGGCTTTGGCCGTATCTGCGTTTTCTTGGAGCTTTTCGACATCTTTTTGTGCTTTTTTGAGCAGTGCTTCTTTTTCTTTGACAATCTCTGCCCGTTTTTGCGTAAGAGTGGTTTCTCTTCGGGTGTTGATTGCGTGTTTTTCTTTTTCGACAAGCTTTTTAGCTTCGTCGTTGGATTTTTTCAGAAGCGACTCTTGTTCTTTACGAGCTTGCTCTATTGCGAGTGCATGCTTGCGTTCGATGTCGAAAATCTCTTTGAGTATCGCTTCCATGGTATACTATGGGTTGGATTTAGGAGCGATTTATAAAAGTATTGACTACGCTTCAGGAAAGATTTCAACCTCAGCAAAGGTCGAGGTGGTGTCTGTAGAGGTAGGCGATGTCATTTTCTTCGCCGCCAAGTTCCTCAACAACCAGTGTTTTTAGGTCTGATGAAGTGACGTGTGTTTTTTTAGAAATCTGTTTTTTGATGCTTCGAACCGTCTTATCAGCAACTCCTTCTGCTGCTTGCTCGCCCAAGTGGGCATTAAGAGCTGCTGAGTATACTGACGCGTAGAGCTTTCGCTCATCAAATTCTTCGATTTTTCCGTGTCGTTTTACGAGGAGTGGTTTGGTTGCCATTAGTTTAGATTAATTATTCCGCTTGCGATGAGGAGTAAGAGCCATCCCAGGATTACCATGACTGCTCCTGTTGCAAAGCGCATGTATCCTTTGTTACCTTGTTTCCATCTCAGGATGTTTTGTACTTTTGCTCCTGCAAGGACTGCTATGAGAATGACTACAAGTGGCATGACGAAGATGATGTTGTAGAGTACAAGCATCAAGAATGCCATCATGTTGAATTGTTCTGATAATAAGAGCGTGATCGCAAGGTATGGTCCGCCTGTACAGGGAAGTTCTACTGCTGCGACAAAGACTCCGAGGAATACTACTGTGCCAACGCTCACGTTAGCCATTTTTTCCTTGATCATCTTTGCGTATTTAGCAGGAATTGCAAGGCTAAAGCCTTTTCCGTACCAGAAATAGTCTTTTATTTCTAAGAGGCCGGCAAGTACCACAATTGTTCCTACTGTGATGCTGATGTATTGTGTTATCCATAGCGGGATTCTTGAGAGTGCTGTGGTAAGGATGAGTCCGAAGGTAAAGTAGGTTAAGAATACTGCTCCGATGTATAGTAATCCGATTTTTAGGATACGGTCTTTTTGCTTCATAGCAAGTAAGGTGCTCATCAAGAGAATCATTACTCCGATAGCACACGGATTGATACTGTCTACTGCTGCTGTGAGCAGGATGGTGGTTAGTGTTGGAAGTGCTACTTCAACGGCCAAGGTGTTGTTCCTCCCGTAGGTCGTTTACGTAGTAGTGATATTCTTCGCGGTTTTCTTGATAGTTTTCGTAGGTGTATGGTCTATCGCCGCTTTGTGATGCTCTCCAGCTCTCACACATGCGATTGGTTGTTTGCGCATCTCCTGGTGAGAATTCAAAGATGATGCAGTCTCCTGGTGGCACGCTTTCGTGTGGGTACATAATGTATTCTGCAGGGTTTATGATGCGTTGTCCGTTCACAAAGACTTTGAGTGTTGATGGTTGTCCATCGCATAAATCATTGTTTACTCTGGTCACAATGCCTTGTTCGTTAGTGGGAAATGAGATGCTTGTCGCGGTGAGTCGTCCGCCAATAACGTGAAAGTATGTTCCCAAGCTTGTGTCTTCAAGACGCATGAGTGTTCCTTCAAGGTGTATGCGGTCATCGTTGTGCTCGTGCAAAAGTGGCGTTCCTACTTTGTTTGAAGGAAAGCGTGGGTTGATGAGGTCTAATCGTTCATCGCACACCCATACTTGGTAGTCTGCGTGCCAGTGAACTGGCCCGCCCGTGACTGACTCAAAGTTTTGATTAACAGTGTATGCTCCTAGGTAGAGTGTTGCGAAAATGATGGGTATTGAGATGATTGAGAACATGAGCACGCGTTCTTTGTGGGTGAGGCGTTTTCCCATGAGCAGTGAGACAAGTGATGCTATGATCGCAATGGTTGCTGCCAAGAAAAGCATTGTTGTTGGTTCTATGCTGAAAATCACTATTGTCTCACCTACCTTTTCTCTCTAGAGAGTTGTTTATATAAATTGTCGTTTAGTCGCGCTGCCCGGTTGCTTTTTGTACTAATGTACCAATACTCATGCCGATGATGTAGCTCAGTCCAATTGTGAATATAATAACTGTCCAATCAACAAGACTGATTACTGTGGTGCCAAAGATGGTGTGCATGACAGGCCAGTAGATGACAGCAATTTGTAGAGTCATGACTATTACAAGTGCTCCTAAAAGCCATTTGTTGGAAAAAAATGGCGTGTTGTATTGTTGGCGCACCATGGCTAGTCGTACGAACTGGAGCATGACAAGGGTTGTGAGGGTCATTGTTTGTGCGTGCGCAAGATTGCCTGTTGTTTGCAATGCCCACCAAAAGACGGCAATGCTTGCTACTCCTATGAGTGCTCCGATAAGGAAAATGTTTGCGAGCATGTTTTTGTTAATGATGGGTTCTGTAGGGTCTCGTGGTTTTCTCGTCATGGCCTTTGGGTCTCCTGGGTCTACGCCAAGTGCGAGCGCGGGAAATCCGTCTGTGACGAGGTTCATGAGAAGAATCATAGTTGCTGTGAGGGGGATGGCTATTTCTCCGTGGTGGCGTATGAATAGTATTCCTAGCGTGATGGTGAGTATTTCTCCGACGTTTGAGGACAATAAGTAGTTCACAAATTTTTTGATGTTGGTATAAATGTTTCTTCCTTCTTCAACTGCTGATACAATGCTTGCAAAGTTGTCGTCAGTCAGTATCATTGCTGCGCTTTCTTTTGCAACATCAGTTCCTGCTATCCCCATCGCGATGCCGATGTCTGCGTGTTTGAGTGCGGGAGCGTCGTTTACTCCGTCTCCTGTCATAGCCACGATTTCTCCGTGGTGTCTGAGTGCTTCAACGATTGCCATTTTGTGCTCGGGATTTACTCGTGCAAAAACGGCTATTTCTTGCACGTGTTTTTTGAGGTCAAGATTTTCGATGTCTTTTCCTTCAATGGCGCGCCCCGTGATTCCTAGCTCGTTTGCGATTGCTTGTGCGGTGCTGAGGTGGTCTCCGGTGATCATGACTACGCGTATCCCTGCTTGCGCGCATTTTTCGATTGCAGTTTTTGCTTCTTCTCGTGGCGGATCAATAATTCCAGTGAGTGCCACAAAGACAAGACCTTGTTCGTCTGCTTCTGTGTACTCTTCTTTTCGTTCTACTTCTTTGAACGCGAATGCGAGTACGCGCAGTGCTTTTTGTGCGTAGGCTTCGTTTGCTTTTATGATGCGTTCTCTGTCTTCTTGCGTGAGGGGTCTTATGGTGTCGTTGTCAAGAATTTGTGTGCAATGCTCAAGGAGAATATCAGGGGCTCCTTTGCTGTGGGCGATGACGACGTCTTGGTAGTCGTGTACTGTCGTCATGCGCTTTCGCTCGCTACTAAAAGGTATTTCTCCGATGCGTGGGTATTGTGAGATGAGTGTTTTTTCGTCCACGCCTCCTTTTCTTGCAAGCGTCACAAGGCATCCTTCTGTGGGGTCGCCAATGATGGTGGATTGTTCTGTGAGTGATGAATCGTTACACAGTGCTGCTGTTTCCAAAAAGAGTTGCGGTATTTCCCCGTCAATACTTCCTTCTGGTTTGTAGCCTGTTCCGCTCACACTGATGTCTGCTCCTGCGTGCCAAATACTCACTACGGTCATCTCGTTTTTTGTGAGGGTTCCTGTTTTGTCTGAGCAAATGACTGTGGTACTGCCAAGTGTTTCTACGCTTGCTAGTCGTTTGATGAGTGCATTTTTGTGCACCATGCGTTCTGTTCCGATAGCAAGCGCTATTGTTACAACAATAGGTAGTCCTTCAGGAATTGCTGCTACTGCGAGGGTGACTGAGAGCATGAG
Organism: Candidatus Woesearchaeota archaeon; assembly: GCA_007116645.1. Taxonomy (GTDB): domain Archaea; phylum Nanobdellota; class Nanobdellia; order Woesearchaeales; family SKIA01; genus SKIA01. The sequence goes on along the minus strand of SKIA01000083.1, from coordinate 1,032 downwards.
TGCTTCAACGATTGCTTGCAAAGTGAAGCCGTTTTGTTGTGCGAATAAGAGTATAATGAATATGATGCTACAAATTCCGAGGACCAGGGTTCCTAGGCGCGAGCCCATTTTGTCGAGTTCTTTTTCAAGCCGGGTACTTTCTTTTTTTGCTCCTTGAACAAGATGGGCTATTTTGCCTATCTCTGTTTTCATGCCTGTACCAACAACGACTGCTTGTCCGCGTCCTTTCGTGATGACTGTTCCTGAGAACACCATGTTTGTTTGGTCGCCAACTGCTTGTCGTCCTGTGAGTGTCAACGCTTTTTTCCGTACAGGACTGCTCTCGCCAGTGAGTGCTCCTTCTTGTGCTTCAAGCAGTGTTGCTTGTATTACTCGTGCGTCAGCAGGGACTTTGTCTCCTGTTTCTAAAATGATGATGTCTCCTGGCACGAGTTCCTCTGCAGGTAACTGTAGTGTTTCTCCGTTGCGCACCACTGTTGCTTTTGCAGAGGCCATGTGTTTGAGTGCTTCGATACTTGCGTTGGCCTTTTGTTCTTGTATGAATCCAATGACTCCGTTTACTAACAAGATGAATGCGATGACTGTGGTGTCTATCCATTCTCCAAGAATGCCACTTAATAATGCTGCACCAAGAAGGATGTAGATGAGCATGCCTTGAAATTGTCTTGCAAGAACTTTGATCCAGTGTTCTTGCTCTTCTTTTTTTAGCTCGTTAGTGCCGTATTGTTTTCGCAGCTCTTCAAAACCACTTTGAGAAAGTCCCTGTTCTGAGGTGTGAAATTCTTTATATATATCTTCTACTTCTTGTTGGTAGTATTCCACTTACTCTCCTCTCTATACGCGTTTTTTCTGTGCGTATTTATATAAGCGTTGCTACTGTGTAAAAATCTGTTCGGTGTGTTTTTGAAGTCTTTTGTGATCTTCTGGGTTGAGAATATAGTATATGATTTCCTGTGCGTACGGCGTTATTTGTTCTTCTTGAATTACGCTTTCGACAGCAGTTATTGCGACTGCTACTTGGGTTCGATTCTC
>SKIA01000066.1 GCA_007116645.1 Candidatus Woesearchaeota archaeon | reverse complement strand
GAGCTCTTGACACGACAAGAGACCTTAACGTACAATTACAATCACTTGCTCCTGGCGACGAGCTCGTGTTTAATACAGAGCAAGAATCGTACACGCTAACTCTTGCAGAACACCCAGACAATCCTGACAGGCCATGGGTGGGCATTGAAGGAATACAAAACAGCTATGCATCAAGCGCAGCTCCCTTTCTTGCGCCAATACTCGCATTCATTCAAGACGTATTCTACTGGACATTTGTTATCGCACTCGGCCTAGGACTTGCAAACCTTATCCCTCTTGGACCAGTAGACGGTGGACGCATGTACCTTGTTGCTTTGCAACGATTCATGAAAAAAGAAAGCGCAGAGTACGTGTGGAAGAAAACAGCACTTCTCTTCTTAATAGCAGTAGTGCTCCTCATCTTCGTGCCGATACTACAAAACCTTGCTAGTCGCTTTTTCGGGCTTTAGAACACACGACATGAAGCATTACGATCACCACAAAAACGGTGAAGACGCGCTCAAGAAGTAATACTCCGAGTGATCCGCCCCAACCCGTAACGAGCAGAGCAGGAAAAAAAGAACTTACTCCGAGCAACACTGTAGAGACGTTTGCAAAAAAGAACACGGTGCTTTGCGCACCACTCATACTGCCTAACGCGCCAAAAGCCATTGCAAGCGATGCAAGAGTAGCAAGGACTGCAAGACCAGTCACGATGCTATAGCGGCGCACTGTGTGCTTGTTCCACAAGCTAAGAGACTTCTTGAATGATTCCCAGATGGTATGATTATGAATGTAGCGAGGAGTAAACAAAAATGCGAACGCAACAATAAGACTCCACGCAACAAGCACAGTGGACGTCCAAGGAGCGCTAATTGCCAGCCACAACCCGATTACTGGCGCGAGGAGTGCGAAGATAACTGCGTCAAGGCCGAGAATTCTTAAGAATTGCTGGCGAGCGCCAGAAAATACTTCTATGATGCCTGCGCGAGAGGATTGCTGTGCGTACGAAAACAACAAGCTTTGCACGTACACGCCTGCAATAAGGAATATGATAAGGAACATGGCGGCAAGAGCGATGAGTGCTCCAACGCTCTGTCCGGTGATGGATGCGTCAAGAGCAAGGAATAAGAGCAGTCCGGAAAAAATGAATGGAACATAAATGAATAACGAGAATCCTGTGAGCAAGTAGGTGAGAGGGTTTCTAATTAGCCGCATCAGGGTTCTCCTCGATGTACTGGCGCACACGTTCGTCCCCCTTGGGCTTTGCTTGTGGCCCGAGCTTGTAAATAATGCGCTCAGCAGAAGGACCCCACGAGTAATCTCCTTGGTCTTTTTCTGTACGCAACTTTACAAATTCTCCCAGATCAGATCCTTTGCGTAAATGATAATACATGCTGCGAAGAGTAACGGGAGGAAACACTTTTTTGTACACCTTATAGATTTGGTAACCGTATGCTTCACCAAGAAAGAACAAAACTTCTACCATGTTCTGTCTGATATCTGATTGAACTGGTCTTCCTCGTTTCATTTCCTATTGTGTTTTCGCGGCCTTGAGTTTAAATAAATTGTTGTTATAGCGACAGTCATTATTTTCCATACAACGCTTCTATTCGGCTTTATATTACTAAATAATGTTGTTTCAGAGGTTTTCGGCACTGCCGAAAGACGTTATGAGAACTCTCGGACAAAGCGTTCCATTGTTTCAAGACCAAAACGAACACTCTCAGCATCAGGACTATCAAAGCCGCCCTGGCGCTTCATCTCCCATAAAGACAAGATGCGCTGCTTGTACGGGATTTGACGTTTATTAGCAACAAGGGTGATCAGCTCAGAAAAATCATTTGGGTGATCATCACCATGAAGCCACTCGCGCATGGTGAGTTCAATAGTTTGTAAACAGCCTTCGAGAATCTGCGTTCCTAGGCTGAGCGTGTGTTCACGTGCTTGACTGCTAGTAGAATGTGAGGTGCGAGGGGGTGCTTGGTATTTTTCACTTGGTTCTTCAACTACGGCTTCTTGTGCTGTGAATTCTTCTTTGAATTCTTCTGATCCGCGAAAATCTTCGGGCTCACCTGGCACTTCATCAAACTCTTGCGTGGACGTATCCTCTTGTGCGCCAATCTCTTCTGGTTCGGCAAGATCAACAACCTCAACTTCTGGTTCATCAGCAAACGATTCTGCGACAGGCTCCTCAAACGAGACTGGCTTTCGCGCTTGTTGGCTTTGTGGTAAGAACAATAACCAACGCTTTTGGTTACTCAGGCCAAACACAGCCTCGGAAAGGTCCATGCGTTTTACATCAGCAGCAAGGCTGCGAATTTGGTCATCAGTAATTTTTTGTCCAGACGCATTAAATGGTGAGGTCTTCACAATTTGCTCGGTGCGCTCATTGCGAGCAATCATGGACTCTTGTGTGTTCACATGCTTTTCAACAAACGCAAGGCTGTCAGGGTTTAGAACATAAACGTCAGCCGTCTCTGGTGTGCCGACAAGACGGCCCCAACCTTCAACTGCTTCAATACGGATTTCTGAGTCGGAACGCGAAACGCGAGCAGTAGTGATCGCAGGAGGCATACGCATTACTGCAACAGCAACTTGTGGTGTGCTGTCAGGAAACGGACTCATGTAGACCTTGCTCCAGACAAGACGCATAGCATCGGCAAGCGCTTTTACGCCGGTAACATTAATAATGACGCCCTCAGACGAAACATCATTCTCAGAGTACAAAGTAACGATAAGCGGGATATCAGCAAGGCTTAGATCGGCTTTTTGCATGCCAAGTACTTCCACAGCCTCAGTCATTGCTGCTCCGAGTTCCTCGGGAATCTTGCTTGTGACGATGCGACGTTTAATTTCAACATCAACGCGTTTTACGCTTTCAGCGTCAGTGACTGCATTGATTAAGTCGCGAATCTCTTTGTCAACACTTGTTGCAGTCATAAAGTCGTGGTGTGCTCTTGGACTAAATATCATCCCGGTAGGTGCTGAGAGCACTTGCGATGCTGCAACAAATTGAGCTGCTCGTTTTGGAAGTTCTTCTTCACGTGCTTGGGCGTAGGAAAAAAGCATACTTGTAGCATTCTCATAATTCTTTATAAGGATTGTGTCACTGGCCACTGGACCCACGAAAATAGTATTTTCGGGGCCCGATAATGTTCCATTAGGGTGGCATGCACGCACGTAAAACATAACAAGAGGTCTTCTCCTATTAATTTATGGCGTGCTCAGCAATTCACAACCGTCAAGAGACACTACATCTAGTGTTTTTACTGCCTGAATTTTTTTCCACTACACTAGAATATAGTCTCAAAGACAGCGTTGTTTTTAAGCAGGAAAGACGCAGTGATAGTACAAGGCGTGACAGACCAGTTGCGCCAAAACCAACCATGAAGTGTATCCATTGCGACAACGAAGAAACACGAGTCATTGAGACGCGGCAAGCAGGACCAGAGCTTCGACGAAGAAGAGAATGTACTGCATGCGACCAACGCTTTACCACATACGAACGTGTAGAGATGCCGCCGCTTCGCATCGTCAAAAAAGACGGATCGCGAGAACTCTTTGACAGAGAAAAACTCAAGCGAGGACTTATCTTGTCCTGCGAGAAGAGACCAGTAACGGACGAACAACTACAACACGCACTCACGGTAATCGAACAAGAACTACGACGAAAAGGAGAAGCAGAACTCTCAAGCAAACTCATAGGAGACTTGACCATGAGAGAGTTGCGGCGCCTTGACGAAGTAGCATACATCCGCTTTGCAAGCGTCTACAAAGAATTTAGGGACGCGCAAAGCTTTGAAAAAGAAATACAAGTACTCACACAGGGGAATTAAACACGATGCAAAAAACAGAGACCATAAACGCACAGGCAGAAGGCAACGACGAACTACCAACCATTACGGCAACCGAAAACCAACGGAAAGTAATCAAAGACAAATACTTACGAGACGCACCATCACTTGAGTTTTGGCTCAAAGGAGTGGCAATGAATATTGCTCTTGGAGAAATATTGTACTGCGGTGTGCCAGAAGAAAAAATCTTCAAGGGAGTAAAGTATGAACGAGTGGAATACGAAAACCGCTCTGGAAAACCAACAGTCATCCACCACCTCCACAAAGGACACAAAACAATGGATGATCAAAAAGACAACTTCAGACTCTTTATGAAAAACCTGTACGACATTGCAGAAAACGATCCCCTTGCAAAAAAAGCAGTACAAAAAGCATACAAGAAATTCTACCGATTCATGGCAACCTGGAAGTTTCTGCCAAACAGCCCGACCCTCATGAACGCAGGAAGAGACCTACAACAACTCTCAGCATGTTACGTACTCCCAGTAGATGATAGCATCGAAGGCATCTACAAGAGCGTAATGGACATGGCACTCATCCACCAAAGCGGTGGAGGAACAGGATTTGACTTCTCACGGCTAAGACCCTCAGGAAGCCAAGTACAATCAACAAAAGGTGTTTCATCAGGACCATGCACCTTCATGCAACTTTTTGACAAATCAACAGACGTTGTCAAGCAAGGAGGAACACGAAGAGGAGCAAACATGGGAATCATGAGATATGACCACCCAGACATTGACACCTTCATCAACATGAAGAAAACACCAGGCGTGATGGAAAACTTCAACGTATCAGTAACTATCACCGAAGACTTCATGAAACACGTAGAAGCAAACGACGACTACAACCTTGTCAACCCGAAAACCAAAGAAGTCATGGGAACCAAGAACGCCCGCGCAATGTGGGACGACCTTGTGCAAGGAGCATGGGAATCAGGAGACCCCGGAATCATCTTCATCGACCGTATCAACAACTCACGGTCAAACCCAACACCAGCACAAGGAATGATTGAGAGCACAAACCCGTGCGGAGAACAACCACTCTTACCATACGAACCATGTAACTTGGGAAGTATCAACCTCTCAAAGTTTGTGAAAGCAGACGGATCAGACTTTGACTGGCCAGCACTCAAAGAGATTGTACACGACACCATCCACTTCTTGGACAACGTCGTAACAGTCAACAACTACCCAATCCCAGAGATTGAGGTTATCGCAAAGAAAAACCGCCGCGTAGGACTTGGAGTCATGGGATGGGCAGAAAGTATTGTCGCACTCGGCCTTGCATACAACTCAGAAGCAGGCCTTGCAAAGGCAGAAGAACTCATGGAGTTTATCAACACAGAAGCAATGGTAGCATCAGAAAACCTTGCAGAAGAAAGAGGTGTGTTTGGAGGCTTTGTTGACAGTATCTTTGACAAAGACGGAGACTACTTCAGAGGAGAAGACTACCGCCCAAGAAACTCAGCTCGTACTACTATTGCTCCAACAGGAACAATTGGTATCGCATCAGGACTTCAAGGAGCAGGAATCGAACCATTCTTTGCAATCGTTTACACACGATACAACGCAAAAGCACTTGATGCATTGCGAAAGGGAGAAACACCAGACCCCGCAGACACTTTCTGGGAAGTAAACCCTACTTTTGGAAAGATGGCAGAAGAAAATAATTTCTTTGGCCTCACAAAAGACTCGCTCTACAAGAAAATTGATGAGAACCACAAAAGTCTAGTGGGTATTACCGAGATCCCAGAAGAGATTCAAAACCTGTTCTTGACCTCGCACGACCTCTCACCACTTGACCACGTCAAGATGCAATGCGCGTTCCAACGACACGTAGACAACGCAGTATCAAAGACAGTAAACCTTGAGAACAACGCAACACCAGAAGACATCGAAGAAGTTTACATGCTCGCATACAAACTCGGAGCAAAAGGCGTTACTGTGTACAGAGATGGATGCAAAGACTTCCAAGTACTCAACCTTGGAGACTCCAAGAAAAAAGAAGAAAAGAGCACTGAGCAAACGCTTGCAGAAGAACCAGTACAAGAAGAACTTGCAGCACGCAACAGAGAAGAACTGCAAGAACACTCAGACTACTACGCAATCGAAACAGGCTCTGGAACACTGCACATCCACATCAACTACGATGAACTTGGACCGCGAAGAATCTTTGGAAACCTTGCACCACTCGGAACAGAAATCTCAGGATTGACCTCAGCACTCTGTATCACACTGAGCAAATACCTTGAGAACGGAGGAGACCCTGTACGTGTCTTGAAACACTTAAACAGTATCAAGAGCGACAGACCATACGGCTTTGGACAAAAAAGAGTGGACAGCATTCCGCACGCAATCTCAAAGGCCCTTCGCGCAAACTTGGTGAAGACAGGTTTTTTTAGCGAGCCGCAAGGACAAACGAGTCTTGCGGCACCAAAGAAGCAGTCAAGCGCGCCAGAGCCAAGCGTTCCCGCACAATCAGTAGAACAACGACTGTACTGTGGAAAATGCTACTCAACAAACGTGCAGATGATGGCAGGCTGCAGTGAACCCACGTGCTTTGACTGCGGATACTCAAAGTGCAGCTAAGGGCTGCATGATTTTTTTCTTTTATTTTTTTATTAATTATTTACGAGGTACTAAATATGTTTCACATTTACACAGGAGAGAGTAAAGGAAAAACCACTGCGTCAGTAGGACTTACTGTCCGATCAATCGGCGCTGGCAACAAAGTGTTGTTCGCATCGTTTTTCAAACCAGACGGCTCATCAGAACACGAAGTTATTGAAAAGCTCGGAGCAACGTTTCTGCGCTACACATACAGAGGGAATTTCTTTAAGCGATACGATAAAGAAGAAATCGCACAAGCAAAAAAAGCATTCGAAGAATTCTTTTCCCAAGTACAAGAACAAGCAGGCGGCCATGACATGATAGTCATGGATGAAGTTGTCTACGCAATACACATGGGCCTTGTTGATGAGCAAGTCTTGGTTGACTTTGTGAACAAACACAAAGACGTCGAGGTTGTGATGACCGGACGAGACTATCCACAAGCGCTCATAGACGTTGCAGATTACGTTACTGAAATGACCAAAATCAAGCACCCATTCGACCAAGGCGCACAGCCACGAAAAGGAGTAGAGTTTTGAGAGTACCAATAAACACTCTCAATGGAATGCCACTACCAGAATACGAAACATCCGGCGCAGTCGCGTTTGATCTTAGGGCACGAGAAACCACGATAATTAAAGCACAAGAACTCGGTCTTATACCCACAGGCATAATTGTTCAAATACCTCCAGGATACGCATTTATGGTGTACCCGAGAAG
>SKIA01000003.1 GCA_007116645.1 Candidatus Woesearchaeota archaeon | reverse complement strand
GATGGGCAATATTCCTGCGGCTCTCAACACATATAACAAGTTAATGGAACCTATGAAGCAGCACGTTATCGCGATGCAAGAATCATTAGAGAAGGCACGCAAGACCGATAAAGAGCTTGTTAAGGCGTTTACAAGTATTACGACTCCCTTAAGTATACGGCGAGATCTTCCTTCCCTTAAACGCGCTCCAAAAAATCTGCATGAATACTTGCGACTCTATGGAGAAACACTGGTTCATTTTGTACGCACCGCAAGCAAGTTTGCAATGCTTGATAGAATGAGCGCGTTTCTTATCGAACGAGTACGGACCATCTATCAATTACACCAAGTACGGTTGCAGCTCTCGGAGCATATTGTCAATCACACCCAATCTATTAAGAATATGCGTACAGAAGCAGGGAACCGAGTCAGTGGCTTGGTAGAGCAATTCAAGAATGACGTGGAGCAAGCGATTCTTGATGATGCAGTGATTAGTGCAGGAGTCAAGACTTTAGCGTTATTTTCTGAAATAGAACTCAGCGCTATACAAAATAGCCAGAAGCTCATTAAGCCGAGAGAAACCAACGCGGATATCCATAAGCAAGCAATTGAATTTGAAGTCAGAATTCAAAATATAAGGAATAAGTTTTTGGCTGACTGGGTGAAAATAGAAGCTGAGTTACGCCGTCTTAATCATAAAAAAATGGCTTTCCTTGAGCAACGAAAAAATGAACTAGACCAATTCCTTCAAGACGTTGAGCAGGGGTGGACAAACACTAAAAACGCGACTGCAGGACGACCCTAAGTATGTTAAATCAATTCTACTTCAATATTGCAGGACTATACCTAACATATGCAAACTTGATTGACGCAATAATAGTCTTTGTGATGCTGCTTGCCCTTGCACAGTTCACATTCACTAGTATTTACAAGAACAAGTACGGAAGAGGAATTGCTCGCGAAGGAAAAATGATTGCAGTCGCAGTCGCCCTCGCACTCACCTTCGGATTTGTCATGTTTGCGCAACAAACCGGGTTTACGTTTGGAGCACTAGGGGGTCTTGCAGCAGCAATCATCTTCTTTGTCTTTGGCGTATTCATCTATCAACTCTTACGAGACCTCATGGGGGATAAAAACGCTGGTTGCGCCGCAGCACTCGCATTCATCTTAATGTACACATTCTTCATGCTTCCATACGCTCACATGTACCAGTACCTACAAGCAAACTACCCAGTCGTATGGTCGCTGTTTGGTCTGGGATACTTATTTGCAATCATCGCCCTCGTACTGTGTATTGGAAAACTATTCAAAGGAGTTGGTAGCAGTGGCACTGCTCCTGCGCCAGCTCCTATTACTCAGCAGAAACGCCCGTCTCAACCAGCGCCCGAAAAACCAAACGTTCCTGCAACCACTCCCCAAATCTCTTCAGAAGACCCTCACAAAAAAAAGCTAGAGGAAGCTGTGAGGCGAGAGAAAGAAGAAAAGCAGAACAGAGAACAATTAGAGATCGGAGTCGAGCTTCCACAGGAAAACGATCGTGTGTTTCACGAGAAAGAACAAATACCTATCAAAGCACATATCAGAGGCGGGACGGGTAGGTACAAATGGAAAATAGAGCTGAAAAAACGATTCAAAAAAATGGTGATTAAATCAGGAACCGGAAATTTGGTTACTCACATGACTAAACCTCTTGATGCAGGAGAACACATTCTGCGTATCACAGCAACTGACGGAGAACAGATGGTTGTAGGTGACATAACGGTTGTTACCACAGTAGAGCCGCCTCACGGGGAGTTTTGGATTGCGGGCAAGTTAGAGACGCATGATGGAAAACGTCCTAACTTACAAAACACGACGCTTATACTGATGCATCCCGACGGCAACCCTCGAGTGAGAGGAGAATGGGTCAGAAGTGTTGATGGAAGCACTATCGGCGATCGATTTAACAATGCGACATTTATGTTCCGAGGGATAAAGCCCGGGTCATACGTGGTTACTGCAATTAAAAGAGAAGGAGACAAAACTGTGCAAGCTGTCCAGACGAGTCCTTCAGAACCGATTGTAATTAGCAAAGAACACCCAACAACTGACGCGGTTATCGTAACATACCCTGAGCCCAAAACAAATCTTGGCCTGGATATTCAGCTCACACCAGAGAGCACGCCTGCACCATACGGTTCGGTTGTGAAAACAAGAGTCCTCGTGTCGGGACTTACAAAACCAACATTTGTGCTCAAAGTATTCATGTTTGATCGACACAACAATACTGCTGTGTGTTACCCAGAGCAAGAAATAACTGCTAGAGGAGCAAACACAGTGGTTGAATTCGATTTGAGAGCAGGTACTGGAATGACACAAGAAGATGGAGCTTCATGGGTCGTCGCAGTAGTAAAAGAAGGCGAGCGAGAAAAAAAGGCAATCAAAGATCTCTTATTTGAACCTCCAAGACAACCACCAAACCCGTTCGACGCAAGAATTGCCTTCCCCAAACCAGGAACCGAGATAGCACTTGGCGAACTGGAACGAACAAGAGGACTTCCAGTACGGATACAAGTCCAAAATGGTGTGCGTCCATTCACATACAATATTACTTGTGACGGATTAACATCGCCCATCGCAGGCCGAGACACAGGACCTCTTCTTGAGGGGATTATTCCTCTGAGTGCACTTATGCCAGGAGGCCTTATTATATCAGTAGAGATTGCTGATGCTGCAGGCGTAAGAACAACTATTGGTACAAGTGTAACGCTTCAACCATGAACTTACTTCTCTGTACGCTCAAGTGAACGCTGTGGATTATATACTTCGTTGCGAAGGTGCTCAGTGAAACGTGCTGGTGCTGTTAGTACAGCAGCACCTGTGTCCTTGAGTGTTCCTGGAGCGTATTTGATTTTGCCGCTCGCGTCTGTAATTGCTTCTCGCGTTCGATCCCATGATTCAGCAGTTCCTTCGCGAAGTCTCCAAAGAGCTTCAGCAGCGTCATTAGGAATGTCGTAGATGACGTCGCCAACCATTTCAGTTCCTCGCTTGATGTTCTGTCCTGCATTATGAGCGGCGTCATTAACTGTGCGCAATCCTCTCTCGAGATTGCTTGGTTCTTGTCGTAAATACTCTTGCGCACCCCAGCCAGTATTTTCGCCAAGGTGTGTGCGAAGACCTGTTGCTTTAGTGTGTCTGCCAACATTGTCGCTACCTGATGTACGGGCAGAGATACCATATGCTTTTGCTACGCGCTCAATAAGACCTTCATTGTCTATTCTTGCGGAAAATACTCCTGCTGCGTATGCTCCACGAGCAATGCTGTTTTCGCCTATTTCGGTGCGTGCACTGAATAAGCCGCGACTTTTTGCGTCGCCTGCCACGGTTCCGTCAACAACGGTTTTAGCGCCTAATCCGTATGCAGCAAGGCTTCCTTTATGAACGCCTTCTTGAGTGAGCTCTGGTGAAAAGCTAATCGCTACTACATTGCTTGGTAGTAAATATGTTTCGTCTCCTTGAACGTGAGCATTACCCAGAACGATATGTGTTCCTTTAGGGTCTTCAAGAGTAACGTTACCGACATGAACATTGTCGCTTGCAACCGCAAGAGCACCTACAGCAAGCGCTGCAAGCCCTGTATTCCTTGCTACTCGACCTACATTGATGGCTCCTACTGTGGCACTTGTGTGGTCCACGAGTTCGAGTGCGCGGTCCTTAAGAGTGAATGTTTCTCCGGCAGCAATCTTTTCCCAACGTCGAGTATAGTCTTTCATGTATTCCTAAAGGGTATGAAACTATATAAACATTATGTATTTTAACCACTAATTAGTAACTACTTTTCCAACGGGCTTTTTACATTCCTTAGAGTATCACGAGACACGTGCGTGTAAATCTGAGTGGTCTGCAAATTAGAATGTCCGAGCAACTCCTGAATAACACGAATATCGGTTCCTTGCTCTAACAGATGCGTTGCAAACGAATGCCGCAAGACATGCGGAGTAACGTGCTTTGTAAGCCCAGCAACTTCAGCAGCGTTCTTGACGGCCTGCTGGACGTTACGCGTGGTCATGGTACCATCACCAAACACTGCTCCTTGGCCTGTGAGTTGTTTTGCAAGCGATTCAGGCAAGATAGTGATGCGATCTTTTTGCCCTTTACCTGAACGCACATGCACTGTGCCGTCCTGAATGTCTTCATAGCGCAATTTTACAAGTTCAGAAACACGAAGGCCCGCAGCGTATAATAATTGAATCATCAAGCGCGTCTGCTCGGTAGGCGCAGACTCAATTAAACGCGCGACCTCGTCTTGAGTTAAATGCACAGGATGCTTCTTAGGGATCTTTGGGGCGCGAACACTGGTAATACCAAGCTCAAGCACCTCATTAAGATAAAAAAGCACTGCTGAGCGTGCGAGATTGATCGTGGAAGGGCTTTTCCCATCAGCAATCAACTCAGCCAAGAACAATTTGACATCGTCTTTTGTGACACTTTCAGGAGCTTTAGAAAGTGTCTTAGAAAAAGCATCTACGTAGCGCACATACGCTTTTTGGGTGTGCTCAGAAAGTCCTCTGAGCGTCATTTCTGCAACAAGACGATTCATCATTATGCGAATACAGCTGAGAGTATATATACGTGTTGGATACGTTTATTACGGAATTCACACTCACAAAATTCATGATAGGTTTTACTCTCGCATTCGTAAACATGTTCTTAGTACTTGGAAACAAGAGCACGCTGCGCATTCCAGGACTTGACATCTTACCATTTGTAGTCGCATGGTCAGGATCAGTAAGTGTGATGATGGCAGCGGTAGGACTGCAGCTTATTATAGAACTGGAGAATTGGTCCACAGCATGGATTATCGCAGTAGCGGCATTCTTTGCAGTATTTGTTGCGATGTGGTCGTCTTGGGCAGGGCTTATCGTGTATTACGTGCTTTCGGTCACCATAGCGTTCTTTGCTGGAATGCTCGGGCCACGCTTTATGAGTTTTTTAGCAGTAAACATCATTCTTAACGGACTCTTGCTGGTACTCTTTGCGTAAGGTTTAAGAACTTCTCAGCAAGCTATATTAGTATGGGGCTTGAGCAATGGCTAAATGACGCAATCGGCAGAGGTGCGTCAGAAGAACAAATACGGACTTCTCTTACGCAATCAGGATACCCAGAAAGCCATATTCGCGAATCAATATTATACAGAACAGAGTTCTTAAGTGCAAAACATCATCAACAGCTTGGATACCTTCTCGTTGGAGCAGGCATAATAGTGGCTCTTATCGCCATCGTGCTGTTTTTCATCGCTTAAAAACCTACGCGTTGACTTTATTAAGGATAATACTTTACAAATCGCATGAGAGCACCACACATCTTATCATTCTTCTTGGTTGCGACACTGTTATTTGCCCCGCTGGTTATTGCAGACGAGAGGCGGGCAGCAACAACTGCTTGGGTTGATGCTGATGCAGACGGATACGGTGAGCTTTCCTCAATAGATGATACTATTTCACAAATCAAACGAGCACTTGATCGGTGCGAAACGGATGTGTGCAGGCAAGTACGCGCTAACGCAGATAAAAGGCACGAACTAACGCATGTCGCGCAACAAAACCGTGGTGTTGCTCGCAGTAGCATGTTAGAAGTACAAACCATTGTACGCGCTGATATTGACGTGCTCTCACGATGCCGAGATGATGTGTGCCGAGAAGCGCTTATGCTTGAAGAACGATTACTTGCTCTTGTTAATGACTATTTAGACCTTGACTCAGACGGAGACGGAATTCCGGATAGAGTGGAACGCACCGGAGATCTTGATTCTGACAGTGACGGAATTGGCGATGTTGTAGAACGCGTAGGAGACTTTGGGAAAATAGAGATTACATACAAACCACAAGGACGCACAGCAAGCGGGCTTGATGGAATCGTAGCGCCAGACATGATTACCAGCGTTCATGGAGGGGGAATGGGAAAAGTAAGCATACAAGACTTAAAGATGCAGCGATGTCCAGAAACTGGATGTCCAATTGAAGTCCACGTCGAACGAACAGATGGTCCAACAATGGCAGCACGGTTCTCAGTTGATTTCCCAACACCTGACATGGCACTAGGCCTTGACGGTGTTACAGACGTGGTATGGGACCTTGGAGCAGATGTGCGATGTGCGGAGATGAGAGGAACAATCCGTTGCGAAGGAGCGGACGGAAGCCTTGCTTTATTCACGTTTATTGATGCAACACAAACAACATGTACTGCTCGCCAAGACGACTTGTGGTGTTGGGGAACGGCTCGTGATGGTGGCGAAACCGAAGCGCGTTTTTCAAAGCATCGACAAACGGCAAAAACAGACTTTGGAAGCACAGCATGTGTTGGCAATGACTGTGATGATGTTGATTCAGACGTCAGACCAGGCGCTACAGTGGATGTTAGCGGAGAGATAATGCTTGAAGACGGGCGAGAGCTGCGCTCACAAGACTGTACTGATGACAGTTGCGTAGTCGGAATTGCTGCTCGTTGCGGTGATGATAGATGCGTTGTGAGTGCTGCTGAGCACTGCCGAGAGGATCGATGTGTGGCTGAGGTGGCAAGGCACTGTGATGGTGGTGTGTGTCGAGAGCAACTGAGAAGAGACGATGCTGTTATTCATCGAGACATTGCAAGCAGAACTGCTGCAGATAAAGCAACTCCATTACTTGCTCGCGGAGTCTCACCAAGAAACCTAACTGGCGAAGACCGGGATGGTATCCGCGAGTATCTCAGAAACCAATCAGAACTGCGCGGTGCAGACTTTGGTCTTGCAGTTGCATTACTTGCGAGCGAGAATGAACGAGTTCGATCAATCCGTTATGATGAAGAGCGCAACATCGTTGAAGTCGAGCACGAAGAAGAAATGAGGCTCTTTGGATTTTTACGAGTCCAAGCAACCAGTAAAACAACCGTTCATGAAGATGGTACGGAAGAAACGAGAAGGCCATGGTGGAGTTTTTTGGCAGCCAAGGATAACAATCCAAAATTTAAGGCTGGTGCTGATCTGTCAAAAAGTGTGAATGCGCAAGCAGACTTTGAATACTGTCCTGATGGGACGATGGTTCAATCATTGGCTGATTGTCCGCAGCACCAAGACGGTGACGTTGCTGCTATGAATAACGCTCCATGCTTAGATGGACAAATCCTCTGCCCTGATGGGACTTGCCAACCATTTGGTGCAAGTATGGGTGATGCTTGTGAAGGACATGCGAATAATGACGACGCTCTGGTGCGCGAAGGCATTATTGACGCGCTCGACGTAGATGATGATGGTGATGGGATTCCTACCCGTGAAAATGGCGAGGAAGTAGATATTCTTGGCATGGGTGAGGAGAAACTCACTAATGAAGAAACTGCACGAACTGGACGAAACCCACAGACAGGTAAAGAAATTCAATAGTTACACGTGTTAGAATGAGTGGGGTGCTGGTGCTATTGAGAACTGTGTGTTTGCTGGGAAAAATTAGTATT
>SKIA01000050.1 GCA_007116645.1 Candidatus Woesearchaeota archaeon | reverse complement strand
TTGAGAGGCGTACTCACCAAGTCGGCTTTGTCTTAGTTGTTTTATGAGTCCTTCGCCTTGAGTTTTTTCCGCGAATCTGCGGTAAAATTCTTGGCTGCAGATGTTTGTCCAAGTCATAGTGCTCTCACCCTAATTTCCTTATGGAAAAGAAAGTTTATATATGTTATGAAAGATATGTCCTGAAGTATATAAATAAACGATGATTTTGCGAGTAAAACAGTTCTACGCGTGCTTTTTAATCATGTCAGCAAGTGCTTCTTTTGGCATAAGTCCCATGACTCGCTCAACCATGTCGCCTTTGTTGAACATGATGATGGTTGGGATTGATTGCACGCCAAATTGTGCTGCAAGGTCTGATGCGTTCTCAACATCTACTTTGTAAAAAGCTACGTCATCCATCTCTGATGATAGTTCTTCAAAGATTGGTCCGAGTCTGCGGCAAGGACCACACCAGTCCGCGTAAAAATCAAGCACTACAGGAGTGTTTGCGTTCATTACTTTCTCTTCAAAATCTTGTGCTGTTAGGTGTTCCATATCTTAGCAAAGTACCGACTGTTTATATGGGTTGTCCCTAACTGCTAAAAACAGCACAAAAAAAGGTCGTACTCACAAACTTTTTGCAAGGCGATGCATCATTTCTTCTTCATCAGCAGCAATTACATGAACAGCTATGTTGCTGTTAGGAGCTGAAATAATCTGTGCTCCTTGTTTATTTTTTTCTTGGTCAAGTGGGATTCCCAGAAGCGAGCACACGTTTTCTCGCACATACCACGCTCCTTCTCCAATGCCGCCTGTAAATGCGATTGCGCGAAGCTGAGGCGTAGCCACGCGAAGAGCACTGATGTAGTACGCAACGCGGTACGACAACATATCAATAACAAGCTGACAT
Organism: Candidatus Woesearchaeota archaeon; assembly: GCA_007116645.1. Classification (GTDB taxonomy): domain Archaea; phylum Nanobdellota; class Nanobdellia; order Woesearchaeales; family SKIA01; genus SKIA01. The sequence continues at coordinate 6,633 of SKIA01000050.1, read as the reverse complement.
CGCTCGTCTCCTTTGAGTGAAAGGGCATAGATGTCCCGCAAGTCCTTGTGTCCAGAAAGGCCTACAAATCCTGATTTTTTGTTAAACAACTCTTGCAATTCTTCAACAGAGTAGTGTTCGTGTTTAAGCAAAAACAATGGTATCTCAGGATCGATCTCTCCTGTGCGCGTTGACATCATCACGCCATCAAGAGGGGTGAAGCCCATTGTTGTATCAACACTTTTTCCTGCGCGAACTGCGGTCACGCTGCTTCCTGATCCAAGGTGGCATGAGATGATGTGCGCGTCTCTTCCGTACGTTTCTTGCAACGTGCTGGCGATATACTGGTGGCTTGTTCCGTGAAAGCCGTATTTGCGAATGCGATGTTTTTCGTACAGCTCATAAGGAATGCCGTACAAGAATACTTCTGGGGCGATAGTCTGGTGAAATGCAGTGTCAAAGACTGCGACGTGTTGTGCGTTAGCAAGTGCGTTTTTGCACGCATAAATTCCTGACAAATTAGCAGGGTTGTGCAATGGTGCAAGAACTGATAAATCTTTGATGTCATCAAGCACTTCGTCAGTAACAAGCGCGGGTCCTGAGTATTTTTCTCCTCCGTGAACGACGCGGTGAACGACTTGTGAAACTTTTTCAGGTTGTGCGAGGTTGTTGTGTGTAAGAAAATCAAGTAAGAATCCGATAGCGTGCTCATGTGAGTGCACGCGTACGCGCTCCTCTCGCTCTTTAATTCGAAATACACAGTCAGGTCCGAGGCGATCAAACATTCCCTTGAGAACAAGAGTGTCTTTGTCGTAGAGTGCCCACTTTACGCTTGACGACCCTGAATTGATAATTAGTTGCATCTACTCACCTGTGTATGAGCAACTTGTGCGCTTTATATGGTTTTCTCAGCACCATCTTTAAATATGACTGCTTGTTCAATAAGAGTAGGTGAGTATAGTGACGCACATTCCATTAACCGTGCCAAAGAGCGCGCAGCAAATTTATAAGAAAAATCTTAAGCGAGTAACAAAAGGTACTGGTAAACTATTATTGTTTGCTGGTGACCAAAAAATAGAGCACTTAAACAAAGACTTTTACGGAGAACACATTCATCCTGATGACAACACTCCCGAGCACCTCTTTCGTATTGCACAACAAGCAAACATCGGCTGCTTTGCAGCACAGCACGGTCTTATTGCCCAATACGGAAAAGATTATTCCGACATTCCTTACTTAGTAAAACTTAACAGTAAAACTGGCCTTGGCGTTGGAGACCCTGTGAGTTTGACACTTGTTGATTTTGAGGATGTACTCGCACTTCAAGATGCAGGTATCAATGTAGTTGGCGTGGGATACACGCTCTACTTGGGTTCTGAGCACGAAGCGCTCATGCTTCAAGAAATTGGTCGCATCGTAGCAGAAGCACACAGCCACGGATTACTTGTTGTGGTGTGGATGTATCCTCGAGGAGCAGGTGTTCCTGACGAAAAACACCCTGACATCATTGCAGGAGCCGCAGGTGTTGCTTGCGCGCTTGGAGCAGACTTTGTAAAAGTCAACCAACCACAGATCAACAAAGAAGACGTTCCAAATGAATTGCATCAAGCAGTACTTGCTGCTGGTCGCACAGGAGTTGTCGTGTCCGGTGGTTCGCCAAAAGAGCCAGGACCTTTTTTGCATTTGGTGTATGAGCAGCTGCAAGCCGGCACGCGAGGCGTTGCTGTGGGAAGAAACATTCATCAGCGCTCATTTGATGAGGCAGTACGCATGTGTAATGCTCTTTCGCAGCTTGTGTACGAAGGCGCTGATACGCATCAAGCGTGGTTAACGTATAGCGAATAAGGCCTATTTATGCTTGTTTCACCCTATATATTTATAATCACTGCTTACTAATAGTAATATATTAGTTTCATGGGGGTGAAATTAAATATGGCAAAAAAAGAATCAAATGTAGGCAGCCTTATCGGTTCCTGGGCATTTCTTGTTGGAGTAATCCTCGCGATTATCTTAGGATTTATCGGACCAATGGAACAATGGATGGCTCTAACACTCGTTATTATCGGTGTAATCGTAGGACTGCTTAACATCACAGCAAGAGAGTCTATGGGCTTTTTGACTGCAGCAACGGTACTTGTTATCGTTACAGCGCTCTCAGGAGACGTGTTCTCAATCGTTGGCGCTTGGGCAAGCAACATCCTAGAAGCACTCATGCTTGTGTTCGTCCCTGCAACCATCATTGTCGCTTTGCGAGCAGTGTTCGGACTTGCACACCAATAAATTATTTTTTTCTTTTTCTTTTTTTTACAAAAAAAACTGTATCTCCACTATCGCCCGGAATAGTATTTGGTAGGTGAGAAATACGAATAAATTCTTGCGAAGAGTAAAATGCGATAGCGTCCGTCATGTGTTCATCAGTGCTGAGATACATAGCTTGAATATTGTTCTTGTCAACCCATTCAAAAACTGCTTTGAGAAGCTGCAAACCTATTCCTTGCCTTCGAAAGTCTTTGTGGACATGCATGCGTCGCAGCTTAATATCGTCTCCAAAACGCTCCGCACCTGCGCATCCAACAATCGTACCTTCGTGTTCCGCAACAAAAAAGCATCCGTGAGGGTGGTACGCTACAAAATCAATAAGATCTTCTCGCTCTCTTGTTGGATAACCAAACTGTAAAAGTACGTCGCTTACAAGAGCTTGTACTGCTCTTTCATCTGGCGATGTTGCTGGTCTAATTTTCATTTTACAAGCATTGCAGCGCCGATAACGCCTGCTTCTGCACTGATTTCGTGCTGCACAATTTTGCACGATGAAAACGCTACTTCAGAACAATATTTCTTCACGTGCGCTCGTAACTCGTCGTAAAAAGGAATCTTTGCTACGCTCCCTCCGAGCACGATGCATTCAGGATTGAACACGTTAATGAGCGATGCTAAAAATCGACCAAGCAAGTCAAGTACGTGCTCACGAGTCTTATGAGCACTTTCCTCATTACTAGTCCATACTTCTCCCGGGTGAGTTGCGTTCCCTCCACCAAAGCGTTGGTATGCGCGCATGATACCTGGTCCAGACACGTTGTCTTCCCACGTGCCTTCAAGCAGGTGTATGTCTCCTACTTCTCCTGCGCCGCCGATTGCTCCAGTATATAATTTCCCATTTAGGATGATTCCTGCGCCAACTCCTGTGCCGAGAATAACGCCGATCATGTGATTAAATTCTCTACCTGCTCCGAGTGTGTGCTCTGCAACGGCAAAGCAGTTCGCATCGTTTTCGCACACGACATCAACGCCGCACGCTCGTCTGATAAGCTCTTCAATGGGTTCTCCTTCAAACAATGGCAGGTTTGGTGCCTGATGTAAGATGCCTTCATGGATGTATCCGGGAAGGCCAACGCCGACTCCTACTACGTCGTCACTCCATACTGCGCATACTGCATCAGCAATCGCTTCTGCTGTATCTTTAGGATCTTGTGGTGTCGGTCTTGTTTCTGACGCAACAATTTTTCCGTCTTCTACTCGACAAACAAGAATTTTTGTCCCGCCAACATCTACTCCTATGCTGTTCATTGTACAACAACCGGTATTTTCATCTTTGAGAGGCGCTCAAGTAGTTCTTGTCGCAAGGTATGTGTGCGAAAGAGTTTTGGGTGAATGCCAATCCATGTGTGATGGTCAAATTCCCTAATCAATAAGCTTTTGTAATATTCAGAAAGTTCTTGTACTTCGTGTGCTGTTCCTGAAAGGATCGGTTCTCCGAACGTAACTATTTCGTGCTCAACAATTTTTCCATCAATAAATTCTGGCAGAACAGACAAGAAAACAATGTGTGCTTGTCCGAATCGTTGCTCGGTTTTTTTTGCGATTCTTCTCAGGCTTTGTTTGTAAGGCTCAACAAATTCTTGCAAGAGATACGTTTGTGTTGAGGGATCATCAACTAATGATAGTGGGATGCCGTCGATGTGTGCTTTAAGCTTTGCAGGAGCTACATGCACGTCTAAAATAAGGTGTGGGGCTCTACTAATCACTCCTGTAGCGCCGAGCTTTGCGAGTAATTCGTAAAACAATGGTTCGACAACAGACATTCCTCGCGTCGTGATATATTCTGATTCTTCATCAGTGAGCGAGACAAGAAAATCTTCGTCAAGCTCGCCTGTTTGCGTACAGGTAAGTACTAGTGGTGTTTGTGCGTATGCAAGAATTTTCTTGACGGGCTCACTCATTACCCCTTTTTCCGTGAGAGCGCCTACTTAAATTTACCGCATAATTTGTAGTAAGTGAAGTGTATATGCGTCTGACACGCGGACAAGCTCTGCGGTGGTTGGGGCAACTGCATAAATACAATTGTCTTGTAAGTATACTCCTGTCTGCTCATCTTGTGTAAGATATAACACAGGTCGCGTTAGAGTTGCGCTACTACAGGTAAAGTCTACTCCGTACACTCCTCCGCGAGTGGGTATGCGGTAAAAGCGGTCTCCTGTGACGCGAGCAATGTTTGAGGCCGCGATTGCTACTTCTCCTGGAACTCCTTCATCGAATCCGATGCGCAAGCTCGTGTTTGCGATGCGTGTAAGGTTTAATACGCGGTCAACTGCTGCTGGATCAATAGTGATGTCTTCTAGTTCTCGTGGTCCGTGAAAGAATAGTACCGGGTGCTCGCCAACATTAGAAATTACTGTTGTTTGCCAACATTCGCCTACTTCACACGGAATTTGTGTAAAGACAAAACCATTGTGCGTGTATTCTTCAACCGTGACTTGGGACGTGTACCAGTACACACCTAAGATGATTACTGGAATGAGCAGTGCAGCAATAATTACCCACATTGTTTTGATAGGTTCAGGCTCTTTTTCTTGCTCTTCAGTTTTTGTGGTCATCGTAGATCAAAGTATGAGTACAGGATTTGGTCTCGTTGAAGAATGATTCCTTCTTGCTGTGCTGAAATAGTAATGCAAGCATCCTCAACGCTGACTCCCTCGTTTCCTGGAGCAAAGTATAGTACTGGTGTTTGCTGGGTAGCGATGTCACAGCTTCCCACATCATACGGGTAGGCTGTGGTCTCATTCGTTACTGCTGCGCCGACTGGTATTTGCATGTATTGTGAGAGTTCCCAGCGCACAAGATCAAGGAGCATGATATTTTCTTCGTCTTCAGGGTCAAAGAGCACAATAACTGATTGTGCGTTCTGAATTAAGGAGACTGCTTCTCGTGGGAGAGGTGCTTCTGAGTCCGGCCAAGAATAGAACGGAACCTCTCCTGTACGTGTTTGCACAAAGAGTTGGTTGTTGTCTATGCGATAATCAAGACCATCAGGTCCACCGCCTGGTCCTGGCATGCCGTAGAATACGAATGCAAAGCTTATCACTGAAAGCACCATGATGCTGATAACGAATATGCCCATCCAGAGTCGTACTCGTTGTTGGCGCTTTTCTTCTCGCATTTGACTGCGTGATTTTCGTGACTGCTTTTTTGCCATTCATGTTAAGAAGTAAGTCTTTCTTGAAAAGGGTTTCGTTAGCAAACAGATTTAAACACTTCTTTCCTTTTTGCGTTCAATGGATAAAGAACTGGTATCAAAGTACGCGTTTATTGTGTTCTTACTCGTCCTCGCGTACTTCTCATTTATTGTTATTAGCCCGTTCTTTTCGTACCTGCTGTTTTCAGTAGTTCTTGTAATGTTGTCTTATCCTATGTATGAGTGGGTGAGTGCAAAGATTGGTGGTCATCGGCGTGTTGCGAGCGTGTTGTTTGTCTCGGTGCTTATTGTCCTCATTATTTTGCCTGCTATCGCGTTTGGAATGCTTCTTATCAACCAAGCGCCTTCTGCGTATGAAAGTTTTGTTGAGGGTATTGACGTATCAGGCCTGCAGCCGCTTGCTGAGACGGTTATGGGTCCTGATGTTAATTTAGAGGAAGTATTTGCTAACAGCACTTCGGATTTCCGTAATTATGTTGTGAGTAGCGCTCCGCAGTTCTTATCTTCTGCTGGCGAAGTCATGCTCGGCTTTTTCATCTTGTTTTTTGTGATGTATTACTTGTTTGCACAAGGAAAAGAAATCATGGACGGAATTAAAAAAATCAGTCCTCTGAGCACCAAACACCACGACGCCTTGCTCTCAAACATCAACAATGTGGTACGCGGAGTAATTGAAGGGCAAATCGTTTTAGGATTAATTCAAGGCCTTCTCGCAGGAATTCTATTCTGGATTCTGGGAGTTCCTAACGCGCTCTTTTGGGGATTTGTTACTGCTGTTGTGTCTATGCTACCAGTCGTGGGAGCATTCATGGTGTGGTTGCCAGTCGCTGCGTGGCTTTTGCTTTCCGGAATGATCTGGCAAGGAATCACTCTCATCATTCTTGGAGGCACAGTTATTAGTCAGATAGATAATATTCTTCGACCATACCTTGTTGGTCGGTACGCTGAAGTGCATCCGGCGTTAGTGCTGATCGGAGTGCTTGGGGGTATGAGCGTGTTTGGTATCGTGGGCTTTATTCTTGGTCCACTCATCTTGGCGTTATTCGTTGCTTTCTTGCGCTTTTACGCAGATGACTTGTAACTAGATGGACTATTATTTAGTAGTGACTCCGAGCAATGTATTTTTAAATGGTCATTTTTTCCTTTTTTTTCATATGTTAAAAACACGGCACATTGCGTTT
>SKIA01000024.1 GCA_007116645.1 Candidatus Woesearchaeota archaeon | reverse complement strand
ATACGCTCACACAAATTACTGGTTATAATAATGCCTCTGATAGCACATTCGTATTTGTGGGTGATTTTCAGCGATCTCATTACAGATCATTGCCGCAAGCAACTAGTAGCTCTAGTTCAACTCGTATAGGTGGCGCAGGCAGTTCGACCCCTATTGGCCCCATCACTCCTGAGGTGGTGTACGCTGTGTTTAGCGCGGACATTATTGAGCATAATGAGTCCGTGAACATCACTATGGACATTAACAGCGCATATGCAGTTCAAAGTGTTCAAGGGACCATACAAGACGTAAATGGAACTGCACTCCTTGTTAACCTTACGCGCCTAAGCGGTTCCGAATACTACGGTACCTGGCAAGCAAGAGTGCTACCCGTATCTCAAGGCGCTCATGAGCTCAGCAGCGTTGATATTCTCACTGTTCGTTCTACGACGCAAGTAAATATTTCCAATACCACATTTTACGTTCTTGGTGTTGATGACTCAATACAAGAGCGTCTTCGACTTATCCATGGATTTCTGAGTAGCCATCGAATCGATCCAGGAGATACACTCGCAATCGAAGTTGACGCACGAGACAGCATAGGACTCGCCCAAGTCACAGCTCTTCTGCGCAGCACAAATAGCGCTCCCGATATTACTGTTCCTCTTAGAATGGTTTCAGGTGATGCACACCACGGCACTTGGAAGGCGAACGCAACGTTAGACCAAGCAGATACGACGTACATGTTTTATTCAGTCACGATGTATAATGAAGACGGCGATACTCAAGAGCAACGCGTCTATAATCAGCGCGTGTACGTAAATTATATTCCGCCTGATCTAAGTGAACAATCCGAATCAGATCAATCCCAAGGAGTTGTGAGTAGTTTTATGCAAGGGATTGGTGGTTCTGAAAGCTCCACTCAAATAGGCATTGCTCTATTGATCGGTGTGTTAGTAATAGCACTCATAGCAATATTTGCTACTCGTCAACGAGTTGCAGAAGAAAGCGTACAGTAACAGGAAAATGTAATTATATGACATACATCAAAGCACAAAGAACGCCCCACTTCATCTTCTTTGCAGTGTTTGGGATTACCAGTTTGTTTATCGTGATGTACTACTTATCAACCACCATCATTCAATACACAACCACCCATCAGTTCCCTATCAATAGTCTTACTCGATATCCACTAAGCATCCCCATTTTTCTTGTAGAACTATTTAGTTTCGGGTTTGCAGCATATTTTTTGTACAACTTATTTACTGACCGTTACCGACCCAAAACTCCTAAGCCTCTTAAGAATAAGCCCGCAGTCGCTTTTTGCATTCCCGTATTTAACGAGCCAAAAGATACTGTTGAGCGAACGCTAAAGGCCTGCACCAAGGTCAATTGGCCTGACAAGAAAATCTATTTGCTCGATGATAGCAATAATGATCAGCACAAAAAAGATATGCAGGACTTAAGTAAAAAGTACGGCGCAATTCTTGTGAGAAGGCCTGATAATACAGGCTTTAAAGCAGGTAACATTAATCATGCAGTAGCCAAAGCTATTCAAGAAGAATATTTCGTTATTCTTGATAGCGATCAAGCCCCCGAAAAAGCGTTTCTTCAAGTCACAATGGATTACTTTAGTGATCCAGACGTCTTTTTTGTTCAGACGCCTCAGTATTACATTAACGATGATACTCCTTTGCGTCGAGCAGCAAAAATTGGCACCAACATTTTTTATCAGACGCAATGTATCAGTAAAGCTCGCGACGGCGCACTGCCTTTTTGTGGAACAAATGTGATTGCTCGCACTGAGATGTTTCGTCAAATAGGTGGATTTTCTTATTATACAAGCACTGAGGATATTGACTTGGGGCTACGTGCGAATCGCCGCGGATGGTATGGGGTGTTCGTTCCCGAGGTGCTTGTTAAAGGGTATGCTCCTCCTGATTGGTCAGCGTATGTCACGCAGCAATATCGGTGGGCAAATGGTAACCTTGCTATCTTGCGAGAAGGACTAGGAAAGCTTGCATGGGGTCCGCACTCGTTTTTACATCAGATGCACACGTTCTTTACGGTGGGTTGGTGGCTTATCGGAGTTGCCACGCTCATCTATATTCTTGTCCCGCTCATCTCTGTGCTTACCGGGATGCCAACACACCATATGTGGCTTACTAATTTCGTGCTCGGATTGCTGTATGTAAACGTTATGGTTGGGATTATGATGATTTTTGTCGCTCTTAACAGTCGTACAGAAGATGATAAGGTTACGTTATTTGACGCTTTTCTTCAGTACAGTTTAATCACTAATAGCTTGTTTGTGTATACCCGCGCAGCCATAAATGCGTTGTTTCGAAGGTACGCAGGTTTTGTACGTACAAGTAAAGTCGAAGCACGTTCTGGGTTATGGGATATCAAATGGAATCTTTTACTTGCGCTCGTGTGCTTTTTAGTATCAGTATTTGCGCTGTACAACGTAGCTATCGCAAGTGATACCCAGCAAGTACGGACATATCTTCCTATCTCTGTATGGCTCTTGTTTTATGCTGTTGTACTCACCTCAAGCATTTTGTTTGTTGGCAAAGCTTCACAGACAGGAGTGCGCGCATGAGCAAAGCCCGATCACTTGATACTGATTACCGCTTTGGATATCTTGATGAGAATCAGCGAGCAAGTAAGTTTAAGTGGCGCATAGTTCCGTTGTTACTTTGCCTATTATTCCTTTCTGGTAGCTGGTTTTTTTTAACTGAAAAAATTATTTTTGGCGATAACTACATTTCAGAAACGTATGATCACGTCGGCTGGAGAACCAATGAGGGAGAAACCCCTACTCATGGTGCGTGGGACCTAGAAGCGCACATTTGGAAGTCCGAGTATATTCTTGAGCACTGGCCGCACGTATTGTGGAATCCGTATTGGTACTTGGGCATGCCTTTGTTTAAGTATTACCAAGCAGGCTTTTACGTAGTTCACGTTGGAGTCATTAAGATTTTTGGGTTGCATCCTGCATACGCAGCAAACATGATTATTATCGTGGGACTGCTACTTGCTGTATTCGCGACGTTTTTGTTGTGTCTGAGAATTTCTGGTCGGTATATTCTTTCTGCGATGCTGTCTTTTTTCTTGCTTTCAAACACTTTTCTTACGTTGAGAAGCTTTGGTTGGGAGCCAATTACTGTAGTGTTTTTGTGGTTGTTTCCGTTGTCGTTACTGGTGTTTTTGCGCCAGCCACTTAGACCGTTTAGGATATGGATGATTGTGGTTTTGACTGCTTCATATCTTGCTCATCCGTTGATTTGGTTTGCTTTGTGTATGACTCTTGGTTTGTACTTGTTTGTTATTTCAGTAAGTGCTAGTCGCGCACGCACGCAAGGAATTGCGCATCACAACGTACTTACACAGTACGTTGCGTTAGTTATTTCCAGTCTTCTTCTTGGGGGATTTCAGTCGGCAGCGCAGTTTACGTATAGTCAAGTTACTTCAGGTGCGCACATGGGTGTTTCGTATCTTCCGTTTTATCACGTCATGCACAACGTTCTTCCCGTCTCGGAATTCTTTTTTTCGTTTGGTAACTTGCGCGGTCCTGGACCGATTGTGCTGTTGGCGTTCATCTTGTTGTTTGTTCTGGTTGCGCTTGCAGTAAAACGCCCAAAAAGCAACTCCACTGCTGATTCATCTACACCCTTAGTGGTTCATTATGCGATGTCTTTTGCGCTTTCTGTAGTTCTTGTTGTGATGGTCGTATTCTATTATTTTGCTGCATTAAATATTTTTCCGATGAATATTCTTAGCTCAGTCCAGTATCATCGTATGATTCCTGAGTTTATGATTATCAGTGCCGCACTTATTGCCTCGCTATATACGCTTGCCCGTACCCGCGCAATAAAAATACTTTATTACGGTGCTATTGTTGCGTGCCTCTTGGCTTCAGTGGTGGTGATGTTTGGTGTTCAGGCTGACTGGCAGACGATAGATAATCTTGATGATAAGCCAGAAATGATTTTTGAGGATGTGCCTGGACGAATTAGTATGCCGTATACTGAGCAGAGCTTAGCAGTAAGAAATAGTTTTACTTCTCAACACCAAGTGTATGGGTATTACGAGCAAGGAATCACGAATTCGTATGCTGATGAAATGTTTTCTGTCAGCTCTGGGTTTCACACTGCTGAACACACCATTTTGTATTTGCAAGCTGCTGGCGTGACTCGTTTATATGTGAATAAAGCGAATACTATTCGTAATGAGCAAGTGCGAAATCAATTATCTGGTGACTTGTTGTATGTTGATGCCAATGAACGATATTCGTACTTTCACATTCCTATTCGCGATCCGTCTCTTGCTCAGGCAGTTCCGATATCTGAAGTTGAACAGGTACTTTCATTAGAGCCCGGGTGCAGAGTTATGTTTCAGGAAACATACTGTGGGAGCGTAGGCCAAGAGTTTGTTGCAAGAGATCTGTTAGAACAACAGTATTTGCGTGCCTATGTGAATATGCTTGAGCGAGATTACGAGGCTACTGCTGAGTTTATCATGGATAACCCTGATAACTACCGTATCGTGGTTCGCGATGCTACTGAAGACACTGCCGTGGTGATTAAGATGACTGATGATCGTTCCTGGCAAGCAACAGTTGATGGGCAAAGAGTTGAAATTCGCACTATCGGTCCTGATTATATGGTGGTTCACCCAAATCGTTTTGGGGAATACACAATCCACCTTAAGTACCGCTTAAATATCGAACACATTGTGGGCGGTGTTCTGAGCATCATCACATTCTTTGTTCTTTTAGGGTTTTTTTTCTTTCGTCGCAGAATCCCAAGAACATACGAAAATGAGCGAGGAGATTTATTTGTGGAAAACAAGGAAGTGGCAAAATGAAGGCTTCAGATGAAATTGGAAAAGTGCTGATTTTGGTTCTTCTCATTGCCGCATATCTGGTTGTGGGAGGAATATTTTTGGTGTTAGTAGAACAAGGAGTAATTGATCGCGCGCCGCCCACGCCTCAGCCGCAGGACTTTCCCGATGCAAGACCCACTGTGGCCTATTCTTCCATCCCGACAAGCGAGTCGCTGTCTGCGGCACTCGCATACTTTGAAGAGCACTTGCGCCAGCCTGATGGTCACATTAATACATTTCATTCTTTAACGGAAAATCCTGTTGAGCGGTATGATGATACTAACAGTGAGGCCATAAGCTATTATTTGCAGATTTCTAGTCAGAATGATGATCAGGAGTCTTTTGATCAGACTCTTAACTACATTGAGACTTATATGTTGCACCCGCAAGGCGATTATCTTATGTGGCGTCTTGATGGTAATCGTCAGGGCGTAGGAGAGGGTAGAAACATTGCTCCGGATGCGGAGTTGCGAGCATTAAGAGCGTTGTACATTGCCACTGATCGTTGGGGTGGTGATCAGCGATATACTCAGATGATTGATACGTTGGCTACCAGTCTTGAAGAAATCGTTATTACTGATGATTACCGTATGGCAGCCTACGGGGGCATGTCTGGTGATACTCCTTGGAGAGGAGAAGTTTCCTATCTTGCCTACAGTGATTTTGAAGTGTATGACCGGCTTGCCGATACGAGGCGCGGTGTGTGGATCAGTGTTGCTGAACGTATGCGCGAGATAACTCTTGGAGCGCAGTTAGAAAACGGTTTGTATAATTCTGAGTATTGGCCTGAGAGTGGCTATGGTACAGGCATTGATGGTGGTGCGTATAGCATTAATAGTTTGTGGGTTATGGTGCGTTTTGCGGAAAGTAACGATCCTGTGCTTATGGCGTCTGCTCAGAAGTCTCTTAATTTTTATGTGGATAAATTTCTTGAGGATGCACGGTTGTACGCAGCGTATACTTCTTCTGGCGAGCCCGCCGTAGATTACGAGTCTGTTTGGACGTACGCTTTGGTTGCTCGCGCAGCAAGCGCTTTGGGCGAAGAGTCATTTGCTAACATCATGGAGAATCGTATGCGGTCATTCCAAGATCTTGATCGTGACTCGCCTCACTATGGTGCGTTTATTGAAGGCTCTGATGAAGATGCGCGCGTTGGACAGTTTACAATGCAAGAAGCTATTTTGACCTTGCAGGAAATCGAGGGTTTTGCGCCGCGGTTTAGTTAAGTGTCCTGTTGATATATGGACCATATGCTTAACCCTCTTATAGGCATGGTCCATAAGCAATTATGGAGGGGTGATAGTATGATTTCGGAACGTAAACAACACGCAAGTCGTAGCAAGTTTGATTTAGATCTTGAAAAAGATCCATTGGAGGGATACTATGAAGATGGCGACTATGTACATTATTACGAAGTTTGGGGCGGTAACTAGCGGCAAAGATTTATATGCAATTGCATGACTCTTGAGGTGTATGGAATTAGAGAGTTTTATCCGCCGAGTGCTACTAGATAACGCCATTAAGTACGAAGGAACTTGTACTCCGGCAGCAGCTATCGGTGCTGTCATGAGAGAGTTTCCTGATATGCGCAGCGATGCGAAGGTAGTATCTGAGTTGGCATCTCGTCTTGCGACAGAGATCAATGCGCTCTCTGTTGATGAGCAGCAATCAATGCTTGATGACTTGGGCGGCTCTGGTGCTCCTGAAAAAGAGGTTCGCGACCCCTTTGAGCTCGACCACCCATCGCCTGTTCTTCGTTTTGAGCCAAGTCCTTCTGGTCCGATGCATATCGGTCACGCATATACACTTGGTCTTAATCACCTGCTTGCCGCTCGCAATGATGGCAAGCTCATTTTGCGCATTGCTGATACGAATCCTGAAAACATTTATCCTCCTGCATACGACTTGCTTGTTGAAGATGCTATCTGGTATACGCACGATAACATTGCCGAGGTAGCGGTACAGTCAGAGCGCATGGAGCTGTATTACGCGTATGCTGAGCGCATGCTGTCTGCTGGGTGGGCGTATGTGTGTACGTGCGATCCTGAGGCGTTTCGCGAGTTAATCAATAATAAAGAGGCCTGTCCGTGCCGAGAACTTCCTCCCGCTATTGCTCTTGAGCGTTGGCAGCTCATGTTAACATCTTATATTCCTGGTGATGCAGTGATGCGCGTAAAAACAGATGTTGAGCATAAAAATCCTGCTATGAGGGATTGGCCTGCTATGCGAGTTAATCTGTCCGAACATCCTCGACAAGGCGTTAAGTATCGTGTCTGGCCGCTCATGAATTTTTCTGTGTCCGTTGACGATATTGAAATGGGCATCACGCACGTTTTACGTGCAAAAGACCATGCCGACAATGCTAAGCGTCAAGAGTACATGTATAATTATTTTGGAAAGCCCATTCCTGTCGTGTATAATGTTGGCCGCATTAACTTTACTGATTTGCGCCTCTCAACGACTAAGACTCGAAAGCTCATTGAAGAAGGAGAGTATCGTGGATGGGATGATATTCGTTTGCCGTTTTTCCGTGCTTTGAAAAGACGCGGTTTTACTGCGGAGGCTTTTTTGCGTCAAGCAAAGGAGATGGGCATTTCTTCTTCTGATAAAACACTTTCACAACAAGAATACTTTACTAACATTGAGTCGTTTAACAAAGACGTTATTGACAAGAGCGCTGACAGAGTGTTCTTTGTTGCAAACCCACAAGAAATTGT
>SKIA01000015.1 GCA_007116645.1 Candidatus Woesearchaeota archaeon | reverse complement strand
TGCGAAAAACACCGCTAGTGCAAAGACTAAGAGTACTGCTGACAAAAACAATCGTTCAGGATCAGCCGTGATAAGCGCAGAAGCGGTTGCTCTGCCAGAAAAAATGAGGGCATACGTTGATGCCATAAGAAGAGCAGTCAGCCACGCAACGGGCCGAACAAACAATCCGAGCATGAGGAGTATTCCAGCGATAATTTCAAAAATAGCAATGCTCCACGCAAAGCCTAACGCGACAGGAAATCCTGCAAGAGCTAGTGCCTCTGCGTGCGGATAGACTCCTCCAAACGCTTTTGTAAGTCCTGCGGCAAAAACAATAAAGCCCATTGTTACGCGCAAAAGAGCCAGGCGTTCGTCAGTACCGAGTTGTTTCATCAACTAGTTTTCGTGTTGCAGAATAAAAACATATCTACACGCGAGACTGCGCCCAAGCGATAAGCAACTCTTTTGCTTCGTCAGCAGACGAGGCTATCATTGATGGACGAGCACGAAGCAGTACTTTTGTTTCTTGCAAGCCCCAAGTGACTGCTAATGAATACACTCCAGCACGCTTTGCTGCGAGGATATCGCGTACTTCGTCGCCCACATACAATGTATCGGAGGGGCGCAAAGACTTTTTTATTCTACGAATTGCTTTGTGTTTACCAAATAATAATCCTCCTTCTATCGTGGGAAAATGCTTGAGCAGTTTGTGTGATTTAAGAAATGCTTGTACAACCACAGGGCTGTTTGAGGACACAATACCAAGCTGTGCGTGCTTGGATAGTTCACGAACAAGAGATGGCATGTGCTCGTGAGGATCAACTTTTGCGAGTCGTTGTTCAAACTCAGAAATGACTTCTCTGTACAGACCCGGTACCCGCCAGAAACGCACTCCGAGCTGGCGCATAACGATTCTTGTAGGGTGCTTTCTCACAAGCATTTTCGTCAGTTTCTTCTTTAGCCCGCGTCGCTTGCCAACAACGTTAAACGCGACAATAAGCTCATCAAGCGAATCAGCAATTGTGCCGTCAAAGTCAAATAAGATAAGTGGTTTCATGGGATAATGAGTCGCACAGAAAGTTGTTGTTTATTACGTGCATCAGCAAGAAGGGCCTTGACTTTTTGTGCAGAACCAGAAATCATGAATACCTCTACACACGAGTGCTTTACGTGATGGTGCAAGTGCGTCTTAATAACATCTTCATAATCGTGGCGTAACGTGCTTATAGCATCGTCTTTGTGATCGTGGCTGACAATAAGCAATCCCTCAACCGGGCCTTCGAGTGAATCTTCTTGTGATAAACTCTGAGCAAGTTCTTTAGTTGCTTCTCGCAGAAAATCTGATCGTCCTGAAAAAGAGTGCTTTTCCGTAAGCGAATCAATTTGTTCGAGTAATTCTTGTGGCAACGAGGCACTAATTATAGGCATAATCTTGTTGAGAAGTGCTCATATATAAACAGAGGCGATAGGGTTAAAAAAGAAAGGTGAAAAATAGTATATATGGACACAGCAAGTCATGGATTTTGGAGCGCGCTCATATGGAGAGCAGACCTGTGGTGGCTTGCAGTACTCTTTGGAGTACTCCCAGATATTATCGCTCAAACACCCAAAGTAGTGTATAATGTTTGGAAGAATAAATCCGTAAAAGGACTTCTTTCAGAGGACTTGCCTTCCTGGATCAAAACATACACGTACTACGCGTTTCACCTAACACACAGCCTTGTCATCGCAACACTCATCACAGGCATTACCTGGATGTTTTTTGGAGTGCAACTGTGGATGCTCGCATGGCACTTACACATTGGTATTGATATGTGGACGCACAAAAAAGAGCAAGCAACTCCTTTCTTGTATCCGTTTAGCGACTTTCGATTCTCAGGCATTCACTGGAGCTCAAAAGGGTTTATTGGTATGAATCTTCTCTTGCTTGCAAGCGCGTGGATAATGCTTGTTTAAGAAAACTAATGTTTTTATAACAGGCAATGAGGAAATAAAGATATGAGAGACCCTGAAACGATTCTAATCACTCTTAGCACATTCTTTATTGCTCTACTCGCAGGTCTATTGTTCTCAGCACTCTTCAGGCGATTTCGTATTCCATGGGCAGTCACACTAATATTTGGAGGAGTAATCATCGGACCACACGCGCTTGGACTCATACAATTAGAAAACAATCCAGTCATATGGTTTTTAGCAGAAATAGGAGTTATTTTTCTCATGTTTCTTGCGGGAATGGAAATCCGGTTCTCAGCAATAAGAGACGTTCTCAAAGAAGGCGCAATCGTGGGCGTGTTCACAGGAATAGTACCCGGAGTACTAGGAGCAATCGTAGTGCTCATGTTTGGATACAGTCCACTCGTCGCGCTCACAATAGGAATTATTCTGATAAACACGTCGTTTGCAGTTGTTGTCCCTTCGCTTGAATCAAAAGGCATTTTGCAGTCTCGAGTAGGTAAAATCATTGTTTCATCCACGGTGCTCCAAGATATATCTTCCCTCGTGATTTTTGCCGTGTTCTTACAAATAGTGAATCCAACACCATTTCTTCCCCTTCCGCTGTGGGTCGTATTATTACTGTTCACGTTAGCAGGAGGGATATTCGCGAAGTTCCTCATTCCTCGAATGAGAAAACCATTCAAAGATTATGAACACAAACACCATGACAGAGACTTGTTTGAGGGAGAATTGCGGACAGTAATGATATTTGTTTTAGGATTTGCCATCATTTTCGAGTTTTTCAAATTTGAAACAATCGTTGGAGCGTTTTTTGCAGGACTTATCATCTCTGAAGCCACAAAAAGTAAAATGCTTGATCACAAGTTACACATCCTTGGTTATGGAATCTTTATACCCATATTCTTTGTTGTCGTTGGAGCATGGATAGACATTTCCCTGTTCACACAAAAAGAGCTTTGGTTGCTTATCGCAGCCATTGCACTCACGTCGATGACAGCCAAATTCGTGTCAGGATGGACTTCTGGAAGACTTGTAGGACTCGATAATTACGAAAGCAGCCTAGTAGGCCTAACCAGCGTACCACAATTGATCACAACACTCGCACTTACAGCTATTGCGCAAAGCCAAGGACTCATCCCAGATGAAATAGCCGTTGCAGTTATCGTTCTTGCCATCGTGTCTGTTATAGTAGGACCCCTCATAATGGGACGCGTACTCGACATGAAATACCCTGATAGAGACTAACACAAACACTTTGGTTCTCTGAATGCTCGGGCAGCATTCTTTTACTAGCAAAGACACCATTCTTAAAGAGTAAAACATAAATAGTAACTTGAACGCACAGTAAACATGCTCGACACCATAGAAATTCATGTACAACCAGCGTCAACGATACCGCGAAAGACTCGCAAAAACGTACACCTCATAACACAAGCAATATCTGAACTTGAAATCGAGCATGACTTACATCAAATGCGCTATTTAGGAAAGCGCGGTAAAGAGACATCAGGAGAAATCATATTCCATGCTCGCGCAAGTCCAGAATCAGCAGAATGGCTGTACGAAGCAGTGTCAAGACAAATAGAGCGGACAAGGGCTTGTCCGTTTGAAGGATTTAGACGTCGCATAGCAAAACCGTTACAGGGACCTCTTACTCGCAACCTACAAGCACTTGTAGATATGGACGACTACATGTCTCTGGATTTCAAGCCATATATTCCATACCCGCAAGGAACCATTAGTAATCCTGAAGCACTCCCGCAAAAATGGGATGCCGAAATACGAATCATTCCTACAGAAAAATGGTGGCGAAGGACCCCTGACGAAATCTATATTGGCGTTACTGAGAATTAACAACCGCCGTCAGTCTCGTTGCGAGCAGTATACATGGTGTCTTCGGGAACCACGTCTGTTCGTTGATAATCCCAACGGTCAAAATCAGCGCCTGATTTTACGAGTTCTTCAAACTTAGGAAAATCAATCCATGAATGACGGTTCCAACTCTTTTTTGAAAGACACACAACGCGGCTAGGCTCGTGCTCAGCAAGCCATTCGTACTCAGGAAGGTATTTGAGAATCTCTTTTGTCCACGCAACGACTTCGGAGTGTAGTGGCATGTTCTCCATTTGCAAGCGTTGTCTTGACTCACCAACAAACATGTATGCTTTGATCTCAACAAAGTCAGCATCTCCGCGCATGATGTGCTCAGCATACAATTTTGGGTGCACCATGTTAATTCCTTTAATTGCTGTTAAACGAATGCAGGTGCGATACTTTTTTTTCGCAAGAGCATCAAGAGATGCGATCATGCGCTCCCAGTAATCAGAGAACAACGGTCTATCAACTTCTTTGAGGAGTTCTTTATTTGGAGCGTCAATTGATAAGTAAAGTTGCGTAACAAGATCAAGATTCTCGATTGCTTCAGGATACTGAGCGTTTGTCACTAAGAATGTTGAGATACCGCGTTTATGATAGTCATCACAGATCTCATTCATGCGAGGATACGTAATCGGCTCCCCAGTAAGTGAGAGAGCAACGTGTTTTACTTCAAGTGATTTCTTGTACATGAAAGGATTTGCAGTGGGTGAGCCGCCAAAGCCCGTAAGAAACTTGTGGTGTGCTTGCAGGGATTCGTCAATAATAAATGATGGGTCGTCAACGCCCCACTTCCATTCTTTGGAAACAGGCGCTTTGTATCCGCGCCAACAAAACGTGCATCTGTTCGCACACGAAATAGACGTTGTCATTTGCATGCACTGGTTGCTCATAATACCGTAGAAAGTGAGCTTATAACACCCTCCTTTTCCACGAATCATATTCTTTGTCCAACCGCACACTTTTACAGCGGAGTGCCTGCCAACAAGAGCGTATCCTTGATTTTCAAGTGTTTGAGCATCTTTTTCTTTAAGCTGGCCGTCACCTTCAGACCCTTGATAGGAATGACCTGCAGAAGTCGTTCCACACGTAGAACCAATCACCAGCCCAGAGTCAGATTCAGAAACAATAGGAAGAGCCATAAGAGAATAGAATGCTGTACTGTTTAAAAGGTTACTGCACCCCTAAAACACTGCGCCAAAAAGCTGCAAAAGCATGCCAAGCACGATTAAGAACAATGAGAGCATGACCAAAAACCGCTCAGTCGCAAAATGCGTGATTACCTGTTGCACCTCAGCTTGCTTGTGGTGCGTAGCTAAAAACAACAAGTCATCGTTTGTGCGCACAAGACCAATAGATAACAGCAACACACCACTTATTGCAACAAACAAACCCAACACCTCAATGGAGAGATTGGTTGACATCGTAACCATAATGGATATAGTAGCGATAACAACCAAAACAAGTGCAATCAAGAACTTCTGCCATGAAGGCAGGTGCGCGTGATACTCAACATCTTTTGCCATACAGCAAAAATACCAACACCCCTTTTTAAAGGTTATTAGTGATTTGCGGGTGAGAACACCCTAAACGCTTAAAAACAACGCAGGATTCTCCCTGTACACCAATAGGCAGATCGGTCTTCGGGCTTGTCTGCGCTGAAGGCAAATGCAACAAGACGTTTTCTTCAGAGGAATTAATAACAATGGCACGAATGCACTCAAGAGCACGCGGAAAAGCAGCATCCTACCGGCCAGTCGGAAGACCAAAGCCAGAAGGAGGCCTTTCTGCTAAAGAAATCGAGAAGAAAGTAGTAGAACTTGCAAAGCAAGGAAAAGCACCCTCACAGATTGGAATGATCTTGCGAGACGAGCACCAAACACCAGATATCAAAGCAGTTACTGGAAAGCGCGTAGCGACAATCCTTGCAGACAACGACCAAGGACTAGAACTCCCAGAAGACTTGCTATCACTCATCAAGAAAGCAGTGATGATTAGAAAACACCTCGAAGACAACAAGCAGGACAAACCCGCAAGACGAGGACTCACGCTTACTGAGAGTAAAATCATGCGCCTGACAAAGTACTATAAGTCAGCAGGACACATCCAAGCAGACTGGCACTACAACCCTAAACAAGCCAGCTACCTTGCAGAATAAAGCTTCTCAATTTTTTCTTTTCTTTTTTTCTTGTTCTATACACACCGATAACACAAAGAACGCCCACGTATGCAAACTGCTTGCGTGCGTGACTGCTCCCAGACGAGAAAACGGTTTTTCGATGAGCTCGTCAAAAATAACTCTGTCCTCAGGACTGAGCACTTCTCGATACCGCGAAAGCTCTGACACCATTTTCTCCATAACTTGTTTTTGACTTGATACTGTATGACCCATAGACTCCTCCACCCTATTAGCAAATTGTTGTGCAAACACTAACTGCTCTTTATCCTCGCGAACAGACACAAACACCGTCATGCGAGAAGACAGTTTTTGCAAAAGCTCCCACGACTGCAAAAAAACTTCGTGATTCTCAGCCGCATCTTGATAATTAAACAACCGCCCCGGAAAAGTTATTGCAACTGCCTTCCAAGAAGCAGAAAACGACGTGCGAATAACATCAGGTAACGAATACAATAAATCAATAGACAGCACAAAGCATTGTTCAACATCGTCTTCAACAAACGGGAAAAACTTATGGGGATCAGCAGTGTTTGCGCAATCAATAACGCCGCACACCCCTTTAGAAATCGCTCTGAAGACAACATCATCACATGACCCCGCCCCGCGCACCGCAATTAACATATTAGTGAGAAAGAATGTTCTTTAACAAAGCTTTGGCGCGCACATGTCCAGTGGAAAGTGAGCACAATGACTGTTGGCCAGAAAACAACATTGCGACCTCATTGTCCAACATGCCAAACGGGCGAGCAATCTCTTTGACGGAAAACAATAATTCTTTACGATAAGAAGAAACACATAACGAGCCAGAAAAACGCTCAACGAGCACTGGTTTTTGCTGTGAAAACACGAAAAACACTCTTCTTCCAGGAACCACCGCTCCGAGCTGAGAAGAGAGTTGTTTTTGTACTGAGCGCGTGCGATAATCATTTTTTGTGAGGCGCACAGAAAACGCAGCGTCACCAACGCGGACCGCGTCAAGTCGAGAAAGAATCGTTCGAGCAGCGCGGCACACCTCAACGAGTCCTCCGCGCACATCGCCGGAAGAAAACGCAGACAAAAACAAGACCGCATTCTTTTGGAACTGACGCACAAAACGAGGAGTGCCCGAACGACGAGCGCGCAAGCCGCGAATCTTGACCTTGCCAGTAGTAAGTGCTCCAAAGTAATGCGTACGAGCAGGACGAAGCAGGTGCGTTGCTGAGGGACAAAACGCAACCCAAGAAAACAATCCTTCACACTTGACGTGTACACCCGTCACGGCAGAAATATCGTTTGCAAGGCGCAACACCTCACTTTGTGACAACCCTTCTTTTTGTACGTACACCGAATCAACAAGTCCTGCTACAACGCGAAAACCGCGTTCTTCTGCAAGGCGCTTTGCCGTAAGCAAACAATAACGCGCCCACGAACACAGCGCAACGTGGGTTGTTGAGAGGCCCAGCTTGAATTCGCGAAAACGCAAATAGCCATTCGCAGAGACAAGCACCGCCTTGACGGCTTGCGAGCGACTTTGAGAAATCACTGAGGAGTCTTTTCGATACTCTTCTAGAAAGAAAAAAAACGGCTTGATGGCACGCGCAATAAATCCTCCCTCATCTTGGCGCACACTGATGGAAACGTCCGGACAACGCAGTCCAACGTCAGCAATTGTTTCTGCAGAAATATTTTTTTGTGCCATAAGCGTTGGAAACAAACTCGCAAAATCAAGCTCTGCAACCTCTTCGTGCACG
>SKIA01000049.1 GCA_007116645.1 Candidatus Woesearchaeota archaeon | reverse complement strand
TGTCTTCTGAGATGCGTGCACCCCAGATAACGTTTGCTTCCTCGTCCATTGAGTCAGTGATCATTTCACCGACACGGCTGATTTCATCAAGGGTGAGGTCGGCGCCTCCGTGTACGTGGATTATTGCTCCTGTTGCTCCTTCATAACTGATGTCAAGAAGTGGGTTGCTGAGTGCTCCCGTTACTGCTTCTTCCACTCTGTTGCTGCTGTCGGAGGCTCCGACGCCGATTACTGCTACGCCGCCATTAGTCATAATGGCTTTGACGTCTGCATAGTCTAGGTTGACTAAGCTTGGTACGGCGATTGTTTCTACGATGCCCTTGATCATTGTCGCTATAAGTTCGTTCGCTACCGCAAATGCTTGTTGAATTGGCAGGTTTCCTGCAATTTGTACAAGTCTGTTGTTGTCGATTACGATTACGGTGTCTGAGACTTGGCGTAGTTGTTGTAGGCCAAATTCTGCTTTGTCGACACGTGCTCGTTCGATTTTGAATGGCATGGTTACGGTTCCAATAACGATTGCGCCCATTTCGCGTGCAACATTTGCTACGATTGGTGCTGATCCGGTTCCGGTTCCTCCGCCCATTCCTGCACAGACAAAAACCATGTCTGCTCCTTTCAGGCTATCTTTGATTTGATTAATGCTTTCTTGTGCTGCTTCTGCTCCTCTATCTGGGAACCCTCCACAGCCTAGTCCGCGAGTAACATCTTTTCCGATGAGGAATTTTGTGTCTGCTTCCGTCATATTAAGGTGTTGCATGTCGGTGTTGGTCGCAACAATTGATGCTCCCTTCACGCCTTTTTGGTGTAGCCACGAAACCATGTTGTTTCCTGCGCCACCACATCCGATTACCTTGATGTTTGCGTGTCCCACTTCGATGTCGTCGAAGCTTGCGTTGTTCTGTTCTTTTTGCAGAGCGTTGTTCACTATGAAGTCCATTTCTTTTTCGTCCCCCGTTTTTGTTTCCGGTGTCTTTTATTGTGTGGTTTGAATGCTATAGCTTTCGCTAGCAGCATACTTATATTTGATGAGTCGTTGTGTGCTCGTGTTATCGCTTGAGCGAACGTCAACTCGTTGCTTTAACAAACCAGCCCACCTGGTTTGCGTTGCGAGGTAGTTGGTTTGTAACCACCCTAGTTGTCAAAAGCGTTAAAGTCATTTATAACTATTTAGCAAGTTCAGAATATATTTCCACCTATTCTCGTGAAAACAGCACTGTTTTTGACCCTGAAAACTGCCCCATTGACTCAAGCATTTCGAACTGCTCGGGTTGGAGGATCAAATGGTTGATTGTGAAGTTTAATTCCTCGCGTATTTGGGCTACTGCGGCGTTGATTTCGTCCTTATTTACATCGTCTGCGGTGATGACAATATTGGCTCGCGAATCGGTTTCTTTTCCATGCATTATTGCTTGCTTAATTCCCTGCACAGAATGTATGAGGTCCACGAATTTAGCGATTGGAGCTGGTTTCTCATACAGCAGTTTTGAGAGGTATTGCGCGGTCTCATTTTGAGCTAATTGGTAGATGGTCAGGTGCTTTACTTTGTGCATCTCAACAATTTCATTATCAAGTAAGAATTTCATGATCCGATGCCCTGTGGCAAGGGGTACTTTGCTCTTTTTGACGACTTCTTTGAGGGTAAATTCGTCCTGTGGCTTTTGAATAAACACCTGAAGCACTCTAATCTTCTTTTCGTCAAAAAGAGTTTTTAGTGTATTTACTCCAACCATTGTATTCAGTGTTTGCAGCCTCCCTATATAAATTTTTCAGTTATGAAAACTGTTTCCAAAAATGAAAAAAGCTTTTTGTTTTGGCCGTATTTTGGCTCAAATGGCTGATATCTGTCTGTGCGCGGCCTGTGCGTCAAAGCAAGCGAGTCCGTTCGCAAAGACAAATTTATAAAGACCATGTGGTTTGCCCATCTTATCGCGCCCGTGATGCCGTTCATTGGCTTTGCGTGTCGCATGCCTGCGTCCGTGGTGTAATGGTAACACTTTGGCCTTCCAAGCCGACGCTGCGGGTTCGATTCCCGCCGGACGCATCGCGTACTGCGGAACCAACAACTTTGTTGTTGTGCTTCCCGCCGGACGCATCGCGACCTAGGGTGCGACTACTTTGTTGTCGTCTTCCCGCCGGACGCATCGCGACCTAGGGTGCGACTACTTTGTTGTCGTCTTCCCGCCGGACGCATTCTGGCTAGTTTTTTAAAAGAAGACATCTACATATCTTCATGACTATCCTTGTTCTCGCCCCGCACCCTGATGATGAGTCCATTGGCATGGGGGGTACTATCGCAACTCTTGCTGAGCAAGGAGAGCGTGTGGTGGTTGTAGTCTTCTCTGGGGGCGAAGCGACACATGTATGGCAAAAGCAAGAGGCTATCCGGACTACTCGTCAACGAGAGTGCCTTAAAGCATCAAAGATTCTGGGGGTTGCCGACGTGGTTTTCTTTGAGCTGGCTGATATGTCTCTTGCAAATGAAATCGTTGAGCGCGACGTTGAGTCTCAACTGAAGGAGATTATTGAGCTTGAAAAGCCTGAGATGGTGTTCACATGCGCAATTGACGATGTGTATCCTGATCATCGCGCTGTTGCGCGTCTCAGTTTTGCTGTCAAGGACAAGTACTTTCCTGACTTGCCCGTTTGGATGTATACTGTTTGGAATCCGTTGCACATCACGCACAGAGAGCAGCCGCGTATGGTGGTTGACGTGACAAAGACGTTCCCGCTTAAATGGCGCGCCATCCAAGCGTATCAGAGCCAAAAGCTCTCAACCTTCCAACTCATTCCCACAGTCATTCTGCGCGGATTTATTCACGGCTTGCGCCACCGTGTAAACATGGCGGAGGTGTTTGTTAAAGCCCCATGAATATCGTCATCGCTACTGATAATTATCCTCCTCGCTACGATGGGATTAGTCGTTTCTTGCAAGAAATCATTCCTGCACTTAACAAAGAACACACGGTAAGTGTGATTGCGCCTGACTTTGGCCCAACAGATGACCCCTGGCCTGTCACAAAGATTCCTGTCACGCGCCTTCGCGTGGGTGACTTTCATCCTGCAGGCCTACACTTTTTCAAGGTGTTTCGCGCTATCAAAGACGCTGACGTCGTTTTCTTACAAGCTCTTGGAAGTATTGGAGCAGCAGCTCTGATTGCTGCTCGCATGCGAGGAAAAAAAGTGGTGTTGTACACGCACAGCGTTGAGTGGGAGCTTGTACCAAGAAGTCTTGGTGGCAGCTTTTTACGCCGAGTCCTACCTAACATCATCAAAGGGATCGACCGCTTGCTCTACAAATGGATTGACCTTCTTATTTTCCCTTCAAAGAGTGTGAGTGAAGCATACTATTGGAATAAGATAGAGAACAAGCGCGTCATCATAAACCTGGGCGTTGACACAAAAAAATTTTCTGTACCAAAAGATAAAATAAAAGCCAAGAAAGCGCTTGGCATTGACGAAGACGCATTCGTGGTAGGCTATCACGGCCGTCTTGCGCGAGAAAAGGATTTGAAAACGCTTCTTCGCGCATGGCTGTCTTTTCGAGCAAGAAATCCTGGTACGAAAACGCACCTACTCATCGTTGGTGATGGCTTGAGAGAAATCAGGCAGTTATTTGACCGAGAAGGTGTTACTGTGACTGGGTTTAAAGAAGACGTCGTGCCCTACCTGCACGCAATGGATGCTTATGTGATGTCATCGCTTACTGAGACGAGTTGTTTATCGGTCATGGAAGCGATGAGTTGCGGCCTTGCAGTTGCGTCAACTCCTGTGGGTTATATTCCTGATTACATTGCAAACGATAAAAATGGGATGTTGTATCCGGAGAAGAACACTGTTCTCTTAACAAAGCACCTAGAATCCTTTCTTGATGGTCGCGTGCGTGGACGGCTTGGGCGCAGCGCGAGAAAAACTATTGAGGCGCGCTTTTCGTGGGATAAGACGCGAGAACAAGTTTTGTCCGTGTTTGAGCGCCTTTAATGCCAGTATTCAGGGTGCTTTCCCTTGATGGCGGATAGTTGTGCTTTTGGGTCTTGGGTGCGCTCATATATTGCTTCGGTCAGGTTCGTCCAAAGAGCTCGAAGGTATCCTTTCTTTCTTGGCTCTGCAATGAACAGTTGTCCGAGCACTTTTGACTGCTCAATATCTGCTACTTGGGACGCGATCGAGTCAAGACATGGTTGTGGTCCTTGAGTGAGAAGGGTGACAAGTGCCACTCGTTCAAGGCCTTTTGCCACGATAAAGCGCTCTGCTGGGCTGAGCATTATTGTTCGCCGGCCAGTATTGTTATCTGTTATGCTGTCTTGGTATGCAAGTGCGAGCATTGCTGTGTTCGCGCTGATAAGGTCGTTACTTGTTGGGTTGACTGTTGCCATTCCGCTGTTTAGTGTTTCTTTTGCTAGTCGCTGCACGCGGTCCCACGAGTCATCAGTATTGTGTATTGGTGTTCCGCAGTACACCAGGCTGTTGGTGGGTGTTGGCGTAAATCCTGCAGTGTTTCCAGTGTGAACTATGATGGGTGATGTTTCTTGGAATAATTCTTCAAAATGATCTCTGAGTTGTTCTGTCTGGTGTGCATCGTATGCTGAGTGAGCTGTTCCAAGAACTGCTTCTGCTTCTCGTATGCTTGGCCAGTGCATATCTACTTTCGGTAGGTATTCTTCGACTCGATTCCGAAATATTCGGTTCTTCATGACTACCGTACAGTGAGGTTTTTTATAAGTGTTTTACTATTCGAGCATTCTTCTATACTGCAAGTTCATTCGCCAGTCTTGGGGCGGCTCTAAGTATGTTTCAATGAGTGCGCGAGGGGACCTGGGCAGTCTCCAGTGTTTGTCAACATTTTTTTGTAGGTCTTCCCAGTCGTTTAGAACTGATTCGATATTCCAGTGTCGTCCTTCTTCTTCGAGTCGTGTTTCTATTTCCAAATCCATATTTTCTTGATATGCATCAAGGGCGAGGATTGTTTGTCCGGCAGTGAGTTTATACGGTCCTGTTCTGAGGATTGATCCTAGTGCTATTCGGTCAAGGACTGCTTCTCCGAGCAATGCTTCTTCTGTTTCAACTCGGCGATCTCCGAGTTTGAAGCGCATTAACCCTTCAAGTCCTTCTCTGTGTAGGTAGAACAGAGGATTATCTGCGGCTATCTTTACTCTGCTGGTGTATGTTGACTCGTCAACGCGTAATTCCTTGACCATTGCTGCTTGTAACGAGTGGATTCCTGTAGTGTATTCGGTGCGCGCAGCTTGTTTGTCAGATGAGCCTATGGTTTCGTCGTGTGCGGGCTGTACTGGAGGAGAAAGGATGACGTGCGGGTTGAACTCTGAAATCCTTGCTGGTGTGTCGAGAAGTTGTTCTGCTACAACAACGACCATTGGAAGGTCTATTCCGTATATTTCACTGAATTGATCACGTAAGAAATTGGTGAGTGATTTTTCAAATCCGGGGTGTCTGTGTGCTTCTCGCAAGTTTTTTTCTGCTTGGTCAACGAATCCTTGTGTTCTGCCAGGTTCCAGCCAAGGGCTATTTCTTCTTTGAAAGTGCTCTCTTCTTTCTGGGTGTTTTCTCACTGCGTTTCTAGGATGCTGCCAGTTCATAACCACTGGACAGTGGGTTATTTTATAAGCGTTCCTAGATTTTCAGGCTCGTCACTTGCGACTCGCCGTGCTCGTTCATTGACACACCAAACAGCGTGTCTGCTTCGCTAATGACTCCGTCGTTGTGACTGATAATGATGTATTGTGCTTCATCGCAGTACTCTCTGACAAGGCGTGCGAGGCGCTCGGAGTTTTTCTTATCCAAAGCTGCGTCTACTTCGTCAAGGATGTAAAAGCTTGCTGGCTGGTGTTCTTGAATCGCAAACAAGAATGCGAGTGCCGTCATGGTCTTTTCTCCTCCAGAAAGGGAGCGGATATCCATGAATTTGGTTCCTGAGAGGCGTACGCGGATGTTAAGGCCGCCTGCGAAGGGGTCTTCTGGTTCTTCTAGTTCTAAGAATGCTTCTCCTTTGCTTGATAGGGACGCAAAGATTTTCTTGAATTGCTCTTCGACAACTTCGAATGTTTGCATGAAGAGTTCTCGTTTGCGAGCGTCGATTTCGTTAATCATCAACAAGACGTCTTCTCGTTCTTTTCCGAGGGTTTCTTTTTTGCCAACAAGTTTTTGGTATTCTTGTTCTACGCGCTCATACATTTCTAGCGCTTTCATGTTGACTGCGCCCATGTCTTGTACCATGCGCTCAAACTGCTTGATTTCTGACATGATGTCTTCTATTGCTTTTGTTTTGAATGGCTCAACGCCCTCGTACTCTTTGCCTTCTTCTTTTAGGCCTGCAAGCTCTGCTTTGAGCTGTGCCATTTGGATGCTTGAGGCGTTTAAGGTGTGTTCTGCTCTTCTGATCTTTTCTTCTTCTGCAATTGTTTTTTCTTCAAGTTTGGTGACTTGTTCTTGCAGCTTTGATCGTTTCTCAAAGAGGGCTTTGTATTGTTTTCTGAATTGCTCAACGTTCTTTTCTTTGTCTTTGAGCGTTATTTCGTCTTCTTTGACTTCTTTTTTGAGCCGTTCTTGTTCTTCGACAAACCCTTTGTTTTCTTTGTCGTGTTGCTCTAGGATTTTTGTAATGTTATCAAGCTCTGGCTTGTGGACTGATGCTACTTGGTTTTTGAGTCCTTGCATTTCTGTTCGTATCTTTACGATTTCTTCTGAGATTGTTTGTCTTTGTTGCTCAAACGTGTTCATCTCAGCAAGGAGCTGTGGGCTTCGTAGCTGCGTGATTTTCTCTCGCAAAGTGTGTTTTTCCATTTTGAGGCGTCCAAGCTCTTTGTTTTTTGATGAAACAGTTGCGATGACGTCATCGATTTTCTTGTCAAGGGCTTGTGCTTCTTCTCGCAATCGTTTTTTGTCTTCTGTTGATGCGTCCATGTCCGCGCTGTCAATGTGTAGTTCTCGCTCAAGTGCTGATACGTCGTCTTCGAGTTCGTGTCGTCTTGCGCGAAGGTCTGTGATGCTTTGATCAAGGCCTTGTTGTTCTGAAGTAAGACGGGAGACGATTGCTTCGTAGTCCGCAACGTCTTTTTCTAATTCTGAAAGTTTTCCTGAGAGTTCTTGTTCTTGGAAGGCAGCTCCTGCTCCTTGTTTTCGCGCGCGATACCCTCCCGTCATTGCTCCTGAGCTCTCAACAAGGTCTCCGTCAAGGGTTACCATGCGTGTTTTTCCCACACCTACTTTTCTTGCGGTGTTCACGTCTTGCACGACAAGAGTTGAGCCGAGTACGTGTTGGAATGCTTTTTCGAACTTTCTGTCAAACGTTACGAGGTCAAGTGCGAGTCCGTGCACGCCTGATGCTTTGAGTGTTCGCAGTTCAGTCGGGATGGTGCGTGCTGCGAGTTTGTTTAGGGGAAGAAAGGTTGCAACGCCAAGCTGGCTTTGCTTGAGGTACTGGATACATTCTTGTGCTGTCTGGTCGTCTTCAACCACAATGCTTCGTGCTCGTGCGCCTGCTGCGATTTCTAGTGCGAGTCCGTGCTCTGAGGACGCAGTTCCGAGTTCTGCGACGGTGCCGTAGATTTTCTTGTTTTGTGCTCGCATCTCAAGGATTTTCTTTACAGCAATTGAGCCTGCCATGCGCTCTTGGATGCTGAGTTGTCTTGCCCTGAGTTTTGAGAGTTGATCTCGTCTTGACTCGAGCTTTCCTTTTGCTGTTTGTATTTCTGGAACGATGCTTGAGCCTCTGTCAAGAGCGGTGTTGAGCTCTTGGAGGATGCGTTG
>SKIA01000061.1 GCA_007116645.1 Candidatus Woesearchaeota archaeon | reverse complement strand
GGCTTTGTTGAGGTGTATCGTCAGCAGACTCCAAGCGCACCGTTTAGTGCTTGTCTTGGAGATGGCTGCATCGACCAATACCGCGGATTTGACCGGTTCAACCCATAAATATTTTTTTTCTTTTTTTTCCTTATTCTACAACCACTTGTAACGTTCCCGTACTGACTTGACTTGCCGACCTTGCAGTGCAAGAAACATCATACAGTCCAACAGCATCGTACGTATGATAAACATCCTTACGAGCAGTATTCCACTGTGCGTGTCCATCCCCAAAGTTCCAATCATATGTGGCAGATGAGAACTCGTGTGATTCGCAAACAAATACGTAACTACGGTCTTGTGGAAACCACGGCGCAATGCTTACTGAAACTTCTGGCTGCGTATCATTATTGTCTGGTGTCCCACCATTGTCAGGAATGACAGGCGGCGTACCATCACACACGTACTGCGGACTCTTTGCAAAGCCATTATTCTTAATACACGTGCTACCAATGCACACTTCTATAGCATCACCAAATTGTAATTGACGATACATCTCAAAGTATTCTCGCTCGCCCGAATCAGGCTTTTCACAAGCAAGAACGCTCATTGAATTACCCTCATGATCACAGATGATTGTCCGACATGAACCGTCCATTACATCATATGTTATGCTTCCTGCACCACAACTAGCCACACTCGTTGCCAAAGTAGTACATGAGGCATCTGGCTCTTGTGGGGGTGGAGGGGTTGGTTCCTCAGGAGGCGTTTCGCCTACATCAACAGGAGGTCCCCCGTTATCAGGAATATTGCCAAGATTAAGCATCGTGGTCACAGACGTAGATTCACTAGTTACCACATCGTACACAACGCAACGTGCCTCGTACACGCCCTCTTCTTCATAAGTGTGCCAAACATTGTCGTATGTCGAGAGAAGTTGCTGGTGTCCATCACCAAACCAGTAACTATACAAATAGTTTCCACTCCCTCCACTACCACGGCATTCCCAAATCATATTAAGACCCTGAGGAAACCACGGAGCGGCACCAAGTCCAGCACGAAAACCATCAGTATGAGGTGCAGGGTCTTCTGTTTGTACACCCGGAACAATGCGATAAATGTTCCCATGTGATTGGCCAAGTCCAACAAAACCTTCTTCTCCTAAGAAATCAGTAAAATACAATCCATCTGATGCAAACTCTAAACCAAGCGGCGTGCCAAAACCATCTCCCGAGTAGCGCAATAGCTCTACGGGTTCTTGGGCGCTGCCATCAGGATTGACCTTGATCTCTACGATGCGCTTTCCTCGCTCAAGAGTTCCTGGAACCACAGTAGGTCCGTGCAAGACCACATACAAAGAACCCTTACTCTCTTGGGGAAATACACTTGTACCGTAATCAAATCGAGTAGCAGTGGGAACCACTGATTGAGGCCATAAATGCCACGTATCAACGGCGCTATCACACACGCCATCGCGACACCAACCAAACGTTTCTCCGCCTGAAACTGCGTACAAACCATCGTTTGAGTCCTCACCATTATTGCTGACTAGTAACCTGCCTGTATGTGGCTCAAAATCCATACTGAACGGATTACGAAGACCAGCAGCATACACATAGGTGCCCGCAAACGGATTGTCATTAGGCATAGTGCCATCGTCGTGCATACGGAGAATCTTACCATACAGATTACTTATGGTGGCCGCGCCTTGAGGATCATCTGCATCCCCAGTTCCAATGTAGAGCATGCCATCTGGGCCGCGAACTATATCTTGCACTTGGTGTGCTGGAGAAACAGGGATATCTGTGATTACTGTTGTTCGATGCGTATAGCCAGTTCCCTCACTATTTGTATGAAATCGATCTACTTGACCAAAAAATTCTTCAGAAGAATAATCGTAGTTGACAAAGCTTGCAAAAACATCTCCACCGTCATCTACGTATAATCCTGTGACGCCCATCTCGCCAGAACCAGGCAACGTCCCAAAACTTTGGTAATTAAGTAAATTGTTTGCATACTCAAGATACGTTCCGTCCTGCAAAATAACTCCTATTTGTCCATACAACTGAGTCACGTACAATAACGGACGCTCATTTTCTGCAAGATGAGAATACATATCGGGCGCTCTGCGAATCATGACTGGCATATTCACTTCGCTTGAAACCAACTCTACCTTGTACCCATCGCGAGCTGTCCACGTAAATTCTTCAGTAGGAGATTCAGACTGCGGCCTCGTTGTAAAGTACCTCCACTCATTCCAATCGCTTGTAGCCTGCGTTGTGTGATAACGAGCGCGAGCGTGGTACGGAGTATTGTACTCAAGGCGGTCCATGCCTGAAAGCAATCCCACAAAAGTACCATCCCCATTACGGACGTGCGTAGTATCAACAGTATATGTGCTCCACACTAAGGTGTTTGTTGTGGTATCACGAATCTCAAAATCCGAAGAAACCCATGGTCCAAAATCGCTGTGATCTAGTGGATATACGTTCAGATTAAAGTGATATGGTTCAACACCTTCTTGGTTTTGAGCAGGTCCAACCCAAGAAGGTCCTGGAAATTCTATGTGGAAATCGTCATCCAAATAACATATTTCTCCTGGAACGCAACCCCACTTATCAGCAATATATGCAGGTCCAGAATCAAAAAATTCTACAGGAAGATCATAACGAGTGCCTGCAACTTCACAAGCAAAATCCCACAAGCCTGCGTAAGGCAGGGTGCGAGAGATGCGTTTTGCGTCTGAAAACGAATCTACTGTTCCAGTAGCAGGATGAATGAATATCCAAGAAACAACATCAGAGTTATGCCCAGTCGGCGGGATGCACTCCACGTCAACAAACAGGTCGTATGCCTGGTGCGCTACAACGTTTGGGATGTGATCATACTGCCCTAAACGCTCTTCTTCAGTACGAAGCTCAATATGAAAATCACCTCTGAGTAATTGCTGCTGATAATCAGGAGCAGGGAAATAAACAACTTGACAACCAAAATGCATCAAATCCTCTTCTACAATCCCGATGCCCTGGCACTCAGGAAGAAAGTTTTGTTCGTCAGACAACATGAGCGGCGACCACTCAAGTAAATGATCGTAGCTTTGCACTTCATGAATGGTGCATGCAGGGTTTGAAGTGCGAATACTCCACGTTACTGGTACATCGCCTGCCGTATCAGGAATATCGCACTTGAAGGTATACGTATGAGACTCATTGTCATGATCAATAGCGCGAACAACCACTGGTTCTGCACTATTTCCGTGTGCCACCACATTTGCCGAAAACATCGTTACTGCGCACAGCACTATCAGTAGTCCAATAATTATTTCTCGCATATACGCTTTCCCCCGTCCCCTTACGACCTGTGCCGTACGAATAAACTATAACGTTTTCTTGGTATAAGAAAGATTGGTATATGGGGCATATAGTTTGCGTGCGAGTTGACAACTTGTTCACATCAGACGCATGGTTTTTGTGAGAAAAGCTTCAGAGGACCATTTGCATGCAAAAGAGCGCCCAAGACGGATTATGAGATAACTATTTTTCTTAATTTATTACTACGTTTTTCCTATTGCTCACTTCATATAAGGACCACCATATTGTCCACAAGGATATATATATTACAACATCATCTACGTAGTATGGGAGGCAGAAAGCTTATCAAATTTGGAAAGTCCGCTTTTTGTATGACTTTACCACAAGCTTGGATTAAGAAAAATAAGCTGCAAAAAGGGCATGTGCTTAATGTAGAAGAAACAATGCATAATTCGTTGGAGATATTTCCAGGAGAACTAAAGCGAGAAGCCACTTCAAAAATCACTATACTCATTACCGATAAATCAATTGATGAGATAGTCGATGTATTTCTAGCAGCGTACCTTAATGGATACTCCATTATTGAGTTGCGAGGGCCTAACGCAGGAAAGATGGCAGACATTCGAAGCAGCATAAATGAATTTATAGCAGCAGAGATTATGGAGGTTACTTCTCAAGAAATAATAATCCACGTGTTCTGGGATGCTGAAACCATTGATCTTGATTCCATAATTAATAGAATGGGACACATCATTCGTAGCATGCTTTTTGAGAGTGAGGAACTTATTTCTGGGAACGTTGCTTTAGAAGATATCAAAGAGAAAGAACGTGAAATTAAACGCCAAGTGCTTCTTGCAAGACGATTCATTAACTACGCACTCACTCACTCATTTACAGCACAAAAATGTGGTCTTGCACCAGTACACACATTGTATACATCACACATTGTCTATTTTTATGGTGTAAGTGCAGAGTATGTTAGCAAGATCGCAAACATCCTCGCAGATTCTGACACAAATGAATTAGATGAGCCAGAAAGACAAAAACTGAAATCACTCATTGAGCAAGTAGCGTCTTATTTTACTAAATCAACAGAACTGTATAAACAGAAAAATGACGGTTCTCGCATTAGCATGAGTAATTACGAGGTAATCGAGGACACCATTAAAAAGTATAATACACTGCAAGAAAGAGCTTGGGTTGCAATATTCGTTGAGTACGCTTTTTTGCTTTTGATGAAAATAAAAGAAATAGAAATTATGACTGTGAGTATAAAAAACGCAATAGAATAATGCTTAAATGCGTTTCTAGTTGCTTAATATAAAATACCAAACGAATAAAAAGCTTCATCGTCAATATGCAACAATGAGGGCTAGACAATTCTTTCAACGAATGCATCACTTCGAGTCGAGAACAGGAGCAGTATTGTTTCTAGTAAGACTAGGTCTTGCAGTGTACCTTGGATGGACTGGATACGAATTACTCGGAACACAAATCATTTTTGGAACATCATTTATCGGATTGGGAGTGATTATGCTGCTGGGAATTTTGCGTCGACTCATGGCACTTTTAGTGATAGGAGTTCTTGTCGCCCAATTCTTCTTGCTAGGCAGCGTGAATCCGGCAATGGCGATGGCAGTGCTTATCGCGGTCGCGCTCTTGCTCGGTCCTAGTCATTAACAACCTAGAATACAAATTGAATTGAAGTCTTCAAGAAGTTTAAATAGTTGCTTTACTCCTATGCCTGTATGAGATACACAATACTCCTTCTCGCAGTAGCAATCCTGGCGTTTGCCGCATGCGCAGAAATCCCCCCACAAGAAACGCCCCCAACGACGCTCCCTTCAGAAATAGGAGAAGCACCCAACTGGCTAGCAGGCCCTGGAGAATGTAACCCTGAAGCCCGACCTGAATTTTGTACACTAGAATACATGCCAGTGTGCGGAAACGACGGCGAAACATACGGCAACGCGTGCGCTGCTTGTGGTTCAGAAACAGTCATGACCTTTGAACAAGGTGCATGTGCTGGAGATGAAGAAATGCAGCCACCAGTACTACTTGAAGAGTATGAAACACAATGTGACACTGATAACAGACCACAAGCGTGCACAAGAGAATACATGCCTGTGTGTGGAAGTGACGGCATAACGTACAGTAACGGCTGCGAAGCGTGTCGATCTGAATCAGTGGTTGGTCATAATAGAGGAGCATGCGAAGATGAAGCAACAGTAACGCAATGTGATCCAGAAAACAGACCAGAGGTTTGTACGCGAGAATACATGCCTGTATGTGGTGATGACAACCAAACATACGGAAACGGATGTGAAGCGTGCGCCTCAGAAACTGTATTTGAGTTTACAGCAGGCGAGTGTCAAAGAGACGTTGAAGAACCAGTCTTTTGTACTCAAGACGCAATGCAATGTCCTGATGGGAGCTTTGTTGGAAGACAAGGACCTAACTGCGAATTTGCTCCGTGCCCAGGAGCATAACGCTCCAATTTTTTTTATTTTTTTAATACAAGACTATTCCTGCATCACACGAAATATCATGCTGCAGAAACATGATTCCAGAAATACTGCCCGAGATAGCAAGAGAGCCAAAGACAAGCAGGAAGCCTCTGTTAATTGACTGAGCACTTAACGCAACAAATAAAGCCCCAAGGGCGCCAAGCAGTAAACACACAAGAACGAACACTCCTTTTGATAAACACATAATGTATTTCTGATGGCGCTGTTTTTTAAACGTTTACATTCGTTCAAGACGATCAATGCGGTCCTCAATAGGAGGATGCGTTGAAAACGTACGAGCCCAGAAACCAGTTTTCTTACGGTCAGGGTTACTAATGAATAAATGATTCGTAGCACTGTTTGCAATACGCTCAGCAGGCTTTGGATCCGCAGAGATTTTTTTTAGTGCACCCGCAAGGCCCGCGGGATATCTCGTGAGAACTACAGCGCCTGCATCAGCAGCATACTCGCGCTTACGACTAATGCCAAGACGAATCATTTCAGCAATGATAGGACTAAGAATTGCAAGTACAATAGCAACAACAATCATGATTATTTGGCCTTTGCCATCACGACCTCTTCCGCCAGA
The DNA here is from genome assembly GCA_007116645.1 of Candidatus Woesearchaeota archaeon. Classification (GTDB taxonomy): domain Archaea; phylum Nanobdellota; class Nanobdellia; order Woesearchaeales; family SKIA01; genus SKIA01. The sequence goes on along the minus strand of SKIA01000061.1, from coordinate 1,645 downwards.
AAAAAATAGTGAGCGCAAAAGGAACTGACTCAAAAACAAAAGGACACCAGTGATGACAGCCGCAATCATCATCACACGAATGTCATAATTGCGGATGTGTGCGAGCTCGTGAGCAATTACTCCTTCAAGCTCTTGGCGATTAAGCTTTGCAATAAGCCCTGTGGTCAAAACAACAGCTGAATTATCTGGGTTTCTTCCCGTAGCAAAAGCGTTAAGAGCAGGAGTATCAATAACATACATCTTGGGCGTTGGGATGCCGGCAGCTAAAGAAAGACCTTCAATGGAGTGGTACGCGTGAGGAAACTCTTTTTTGGTGAGTTCACGAGCACCCACCATTTTTGTGACCATCGCGCGTCCTTGAAGATATGCCATAAGTGCGTATACAGATGCAGCAATCAAAGTGATGATAATACCAAAAAGAATATTGCCCCAGACAAGACCAATAGCCACGCCGATAAGACCCATGAGAAGCAAGAAAAAGCCAATCAGCAAAATGGAACGCAAATTATTTGCGCGGATCTCATCGAAACTAACAAGCTTAGCCATTAGAATGATACTTTGACGGGTTCTTTATCAGCAGCTGATGCTTCAAAACTTTCCCGTTTAACAAAGCTAAACATGCCAGCAAAAATATTGGTAGGAAACACTTCAATCTTGGTGTTGTAGCGCATTACCATATCGTTGTAGTGCTGGCGAGAATATGCAACTTTGTTCTCTGTACCAACGAGTTCTTCTTGGAGTTGCAAAAAGTTTTGGTTAGCCTTCAAATCAGGATAGTTCTCAGAAACAGCAAACAAGCTCTTTAAAGCGCCGGTAAGCATGTTATTTGCCTCAGCTTTTTTTGTTGGGGTTTCAGCCGCCATCATTGCAGTTCTTGCTTTGGTGACTCCCATCAACACTTCTTTTTCGTGCTTCATATAGCCTTTAACAGACTCAATAAGGTTAGGAATAAGATCAGTACGGCGTTTGAGCTGAACATCAATTTGCGCCCAAGCGTTCACCACTTGATTGCGAACACGCACAAGCGAGTTATACATCAAGACAAGCCACAGTACCAGCACAACAACAATAATTCCAATAATCCATCCAATCATGGAAAAACTGAGGACGAGCTTATTTTTAAAGATATGCAAAGATATTATAACTATCATAAGCTAGGTTTTAGTATGCACCAAAAAATTGTGGTCTCAGGAGTCCTCACGTACAAAGGTAAAGTGTTACTTGTCAAACGAGCGCCCACAGAGAAATTTCTACCTGGTAATTACGAGTTTCCTGGAGGAAAAGTAGACTTTGGGGAAACAGTGGATGAAGCGCTAAAGCGAGAATTTCAGGAAGAAACACAGTTAGTGGTTGACGTGGAAGAGTTCATTCGCTCATTTTCGTATGTGACGGGGGAGCGACACACTGTGGAATTGGTGTTTTTTGTGTCAAGCGAGAGTCAAGAAGTACAGTTAAGTGCAGATCACACAGATGCGCAATGGGTTGAGCCCGAGAAAGCAGTTTCTTTAAAGATAAGTGATCAGATTATGCGCACGCTAGAAATTATTGCCAGATTTGATGAATGACTTTTCTCGCCCATGGCTTGTTTTGCTTGGACAGTTTAGTGTCTTCTCGGTAAGCGGACAGTTTTTCTTTAAGGCTTCTT
>SKIA01000059.1 GCA_007116645.1 Candidatus Woesearchaeota archaeon | reverse complement strand
TGCATTTTTAGTCCATCGGGAAGGTGCAAAAGCACTTTCTTGGCGTCATGTTTTGCTACGGAATCATACACTGATTGCTCGTCAAAATCCCAAATATCTTCTTGCATATCGTAAGGAGACTGTCTTCTTTCAAAAAGGTTTAGTCTAAAAACAGCTCGTCCATCTCGTGCTTTGACAGCTTGGATTTATTGAGTACTGACATTCGTGACCGCTTCGCGCGCCGTCCGGTGACTGCGTCGCGCTCATATGCCTTTACGTCTTCATCAAGCTCTGCGTCGTCTGAGAAAATGCGTTCATACTCTTTATCAAACCCATCTTCGTCATCAGCATCGTCAAGATAGCCTGCTTCTTCGAGATCAAATTCTCCTTCGTACTCTTCATCATAGTGTTCTGGCATTGTATCACCTTTTTTTGGTTTATGTCGCTGTGTAAGAACGCTACTCCTTCTGAGTGAATTGGTGTTTATATACTTTCTGTTTCGGGAGTTCACTTTCCAAAGATTTAAAAGACAATTCGCTCGTAGTGGGTGTATGAGGCGGGACGGCCAGTTTTACTTGATAGATGCGTTTTTTGCGGCTGCAATAGTGTTTATTGGCGTTGGTTTTCTTGTGACTGACTTTGTCTCGGCTCCTCGAGGAGAGCAAGCTCGTATTGCTTCTTTAGACATGGCTGATTTGTTGTTTGACACTCCGATTAACGATATCCTTATTCCCACTATTCGAAACCAGTATGCCCTATATGACGTCCAGCTCAGTCCTATGGCGCAAATTCAAGTCTGGCTTGAGTACCCTGATCGGTGCTCGCCTAATTGCGAGGAGCTCTCTGAGCAACTTGTAGGGCTTATTGTGGGTGACTTGCTTCCTGTGCAGCATTCAATGAATATCACTCTTGCAACTGGTGCAGGAACGTTCTATTTTGAGCGCATCGACCCTCTTGCTGCTGATCGCGTTCTTCTGATTAATTCTCGTCGAATGTTATTTACGGTATTTCCTGGTCCTGGAGGCGATGATATTTTGCTAGGTCCGGATTTGGTTGAGGTGCGCGTATGGGTTTAGACCGCAGAGGAATTTTTCTTTCGTTATCAGCAGTCTTGGCCATCGGAGTACTTTTTGTGGTGTTTGCACCTACTACTCAGCGTGAATTGGTGCAAGAATCTCGTGTTCAAGTCCAAGAAACAGTCACTCGCGTAAATGCTCTCGAAACGCAGGAATTGCGTGTATGGCTTACCTACATTACTCGTCAAACACTCAATGACCTCGCAAGAGGTCCTCCTTTGTCTGGCTCGGATACTGTTCCTACTGTCTTCCGCTCCCAAGTACTTGCTCGCCTTGATGCGCCCGATGAACAGGATAGGAGCGAGCATAATCCGCTGCGGCAAATTGAGGAGTTCTATCAAGAACAGTTCAATTATGACCCATTTGAGCTTTCGTTACAAAGCATAGCGATTCGCTCTGCAGGGTTTCGCTCGGTTGTTGTTGATGCTGAGTTTGGGTTGCTTTTGGTGGATGCTTCCAATAGTCTGAGGATTGATCGCACGATTCGCGTACAACAACTCGTGAGTCTTGAAGGCCTTATAGACCCGATTGCTCATCGAGATAGTGTCTCTCACCAGAGAATTCGGTTTGCAGATCGAATAATACGAAGTAGTGATGATTTTTTTGAGCACGCCCGTGAGGGAACGTATGTTGCTACCAATTCTTCCTTTCCAGGAATCCCTTACTTTGAGCGATTCCAGGCGAGTCCTCAAGCCACTCGTACGGATTCAATTCATTTTTTACATCCTCCAGGGGCGTTTGGCGCCCAGCAGCGTAGTTATGTTGATTATTATCCGCAAGCTCAAGACCCTTGCTTGGTTGGGCTGCAAGATCCTACAACTGGCCAATGGGTGTATCTTGACGGTATTATTCTTCCATTCTACGGCGTGGCAGGCTATACTGGCATTCAAACAGAGTTCTCTGAAGATTGTTGACCACTCACAAATAGATAACAAGGTTTAAATAGCGTGTTTTTAAAGTATGAGATGAGTGTGAGTATTACATGAGTGAGTTAAAGACTGGCGTTGACGATTTAATGCGTGTTGTTAAAGCAGAGAAAAGAATTTCTGTGCCTGCAGTCGCCAAGAGATTAAACCTTTCAGAGAAGGTCGTGCAGTCATGGATAGACTTTTTGGTGGAGGAGCACTTGTTGGGCATTGAATACAAATTCACCACTCCATACGTATTCTCCTTGCAAAAGGAGCAGCCTAAGCGAGCGGTAGACCAAGAATCGTATGTCTTATCTGATTTTAAGTCTGTGTTTATTTCGTATTGTCAACAAAAGCAGCTTCCTGAAGAGCAACATGAAACGCTATGGCGTGAACACCTTGATTCGGTAGTTCAATCGCAAAAAACTTTTTTTTCTGAAGAGTGTGGTCGCAGAGGTATTAGTGATACTGAAACGTTATTTGCAGATTACGTGCAGGAGGTAATGCGTGGAGCTTAAGGACTGGATTCGTAAAGACATGAGTCGATTCATCCGCCGTCACGAACCTAAAACTAGGGTGAGTGTTCCTATTCGTCACGAACACGCAACGCTTGTCAGTACTCGTGACTACGAAACACAGATTTCTCTTGCGCTCAAGCACGACCGTTTCAATCACGCATGCCAGTTATTTAACGAGCTTAAGAAAGCTTTTTTGGGGTTGCCCATAGCTCATCAAGAGGAGCGTCGGCAATACTATAGGCTCTTGCAGATGGCGTACAAGGAGATTTATGATTATGTTGCCGACAAGCACAAAACTGCTCGCATTCTTGAGGAAATGCAGGGTAGCGATAATGTTTTTGGCACTGGCCAATCTACTCGGCAATCTGCAGTCCCCAAGATATCTCTCGAAGAATCCATGCGGGGTTCTGCTCCAAAACAGCAAGCTGTGGTCCCGCCATCGCTTCCTCCTGCAACGCAACAACCCGTTCAAGAAGAGGCCGTGGCACCTACGCCTGCCGAGGTGGTGGAGCCTCAACCTGTTCAAGAAGAAGAGCCTTCTTCATCGAGTTCAGAGGGTGAGTTGCAGCAGGCTCAGGAAGAGCTTGAGCGTTGGAAACGCTCATATTTTGGGAATGAAGTGCACATTATTCGAAAAAGTGATGATATTAACGAGCGCCCTGCTCCTCCACAAGCGGTTGCTGATATGGAGAACGCAGAGGCGTTTTCTTCTTTGTATGTACGTGGAGTGCAGGCTTTAGGGGCTGGAGACTACGCTCAGGCAGCACAACTTTTTAAACGACGATTACAACAAGACCCTAACGATAGGGCAGCTCGCATTCGGCTTGATGAATGCATGGAGGTATTACATGCCTCAACTACTTGATAGCTACACTGTTTCTGTAAACGATATCGTGGTAGACATCAATATCACGCAAGATGTTGATGATCCGGTTCCATCATATCTTATTAATATCACGAGCGTCACTGACACTACGAAACTTATTCTTGAGAAAATTCGCCAGGAATTTATTAGCCGACTGGATAGTCAGTCCTTACAAAAAGCGGAGGAAACGCAGGGAACATCTGCTATTCGCAGACATTTTGAAGAGGAGATTCGTAAGTTGATCAAGCAGTATTTTCCTGAAGCGGATGAGCATAAGCAGAGTATGTTGGTAAGTTATTTGGTCGAAGAAAATCTTGGTCTGGGAAAGCTTGAGATATTGCTCAAAGATCCTAACCTTGAAGAGATTGTTATTAACAATGCCAACGAACCTGTGTGGGTATACCATCGTAAGCATGCGTGGGTGAAAACCAATATTAAGCTTGTAAATGAAGCTCGCATACGACATTATGCTATGCAGATTGGTCGTGAGGTGGGTAAGGAGATTACTTCGCTGGCACCTCTTATGGATGCGCACCTTCACACGGGCGACCGTGTAAACGCTACACTCAGCCCAATTTCCTCGAAGGGAAATACTATGACTATTCGTAAGTTCGCGGATGATCCTTGGACGATCACAAAATTCCTTAAGGAGGGTACGATCTCGTTTTCAGCGGCTGCGCTTATTTGGTTGGGCATTCAAAACGAGCTATCCATGCTTATTGCAGGGGGAACAGGAAGTGGTAAAACAAGTATGTTGAACGTACTAGCAAATTTTTTCCCTCCCAACCAGCGTATTATCTCGATTGAGGATACGCGTGAATTGGTATTACCTAAGACACTTCACTGGGTTCCTATGGAGACGCGTCTTCCTAACCCTGAAGGGAAGGGAGAGATCACGATGCTTGATCTGCTTGTAAACAGTTTGCGGATGCGGCCTGATAGGATTCTGGTGGGAGAAATTCGAAGAAAAAAAGAGGCTGAAGTAATGCTTGAGGCTATCCATACGGGTCACTCAGTATATGGTACTATTCACGCAAATGATTCTGAGGAAGTGATCATGCGCCTTACAAACCCTCCGATTGATATTCCCAAGCCCATGATATCTAGTTTGGGAATGGTTATTGTACAGAATCGGAACCGTCGTACAGGTAAGAGACGGACTTTGCAAATCGCTGAGGTACTCACTACTGGCGACCCGAATGTCTTGTTACAACTAGATATGTATAATGATATGTTGTTTAAAGTGCGTGAATCTGAAAGTGTGATGGAAAAATTACGTTTGTACACTGGAATGAGTGCGCAGCAGTTAGCAGAAGATCTGGAGTACCGTATTCGGGTATTAAAATGGCTCGTTGCTAATGGAAAAGAAGATGTGCACGAGATTGGTATGATTATGAGCAAGTTTTATCGAGGAACCTTGAACTTGGAGGAGGGCGCGTAATGACTTTTAGGTATCTATTGCGCTTTTTTCCCGCGCTACCTAATCAGCTGAAACTCGCTCATATGAACGTTGCTCCTGATGTGTTCTTAAAAAAAATTTTCAGAAAAGTAGTGTTGGTAACGCTCATGTTAGGTCTGTTATTTGCCATGTTAGTGGACCGCATGGGCTGGCCGTGGATAGTATTTTTTGTCGGCGTCTTTTTGGTGTTCGTATTCGGGTTTTGGTTCGGGTCCAAGCAGCCTGTGATTATTGCTCATCGACGAGCCATCGATATAGATCGAGAGGTGCTCTTTGCGGGTCGTTACATTCTCATCAAGCTACACTCAGGAAAGCCACTTGTGAACGCACTTACAGAAGCGGCTCATTCGTACGGCGTGGCAAACAAATATTTCGCAGAGATTATTAAAGACATTGAGATTGGCACCTCTCTAGAAGATGCCATAGAACATGCGATGAACAATAGTCCTTCGTTGGCGTTTAGAAAGATACTCTTCCAGATTCACAATGCACTTCAGCTAGGTATTGATGTCACGCAAAGTCTTGAAGCCGTCCTTGAAGAGATAACTGAGGATCAATTACTACAGATAAAACGATACGGAAAAAAGCTGCCCTCGGTAACTCTTCTGTTTATGGTGGTTGCTGTAGTCATGCCCAGTTTAGGAATGACCATTGCTACTGTTCTTCTCACCTTTACGAACATCACAATGACTCTTACGAGCTATCTTGTTGCTATCCTATTTTTGGTGTTTTTGAACTTCATGTTTATTACCATGTTTAAAGGAATTCGACCGAAGGTGAATATCTAATGCCAGTGGGGTCTCAGCTTGATAGGTTAGGAAGAGCTTTTGTCTTTGAGCGTTTCAGGGACCCTCTCCGGCTCTATCTGCTCAAAGCAGGTATTGAGGTTGTTCCCTATTCGGCGTTTACCATCATGTTTTTTTCTGCTCTTATCATCACCTACTTAATTTTTTACGGCTTTTTTTATCCGCTTATTGTTGGTACTGGTCCTGTGACTATTTTTGTTAGCACCTTAGCGTTTTGGATTATTTGCTCAGGCGCCATAGTGGCCTTATTCATGTTCTTTATTTGGTCGTATTTGAGTGTCAAAATTTATAATCGTACAAAGGAGATGGAGGCTCAGCTTCCTGACTATTTGTCTCTTGTGGTGACGAATTTGCGCAGTGGCATGTCATTTGACAAAAGTCTTTGGGCTGCTATCCGTCCTGAGTTTGGCGTTCTTTCTCGTGAAATTACTATGGTGTCAAAGCAGGTGATGACAGGAAATGATACGTCCGAGGCTCTTTATGAGTTTGGTATGCGCTATGATAGTCCTATTCTTCGTCGTTCAGTGAACTTGGTGGTGTCGGAAATTGAGTCTGGCGGGCAGGTCGCATCTGTTATTGAGCGCGTCATTGATAACTTGCGAAAGACTGCCTCTCTCAAGAAAGAGATGGCTGCTTCTGTGGTGTCGTACATGATTTTCATCAGCATCATCGTGATGTTCTTAGCACCCATACTTTTTGCGTTGGCTAATGTTATCTTTCAGGTTATCTTGTCGTTTGCTGAGCAAATTGCTGCTTCTCCTGGAATTGCAGGAAACGCTGGGGGGGCTGCCGCGTTATTTGAGAGTATGGGGCGACTTGCGGAGAATGGCGAGCAGCTTGTCGGTGATTTTTTGACCTTTAGTTTTCTTGCTTTGGGCACCATATCCTTTTTCTCAGGAATGATTGTAAGCATTATCGAAAAAGGAGATATTATTGGCGGACTCAAGTATATTCCTGTGTTCATGACTGTTACTCTTGTAGTGTTTTACTTTGCGTTACGTCTTGTTTCAGGAGCATTCGGGACGTTTTTCTAAAAAAGTTTATAAACTGTGAGGTCAAAAGTATGTCTAGGTGAGGTGTTTACCATGAAACAAACTACTAAAGGTCAAGCAGCGCTTGAGTTCCTCTCAACCTACGGGTTCGCATTTCTCATTATACTTGTGATGATTGGAGCTTTAGCCTACTTTGGGGTGTTAAACCCACAAAATTTATTGCCAGAACGATGTCAGACAGGCCCAGAACTGAATTGTCTCGAGTACCTGATTACTGAAGATGGTTCTGGAGGTGCGCAAGTAAATATTCGATTAGTAAATCAGCGCCAACAAGCAATGAGAAATGATGCGACTTACACGTTGACTATTAATGCTTCAAGTCAAGGGAATTCGGGAACGTGCACTCTGGAGGATCCTGCGCCTACATCTGGACCCATTGCTGCAGGTGACATCTTTGAGATTCAATGTGTCTTTCCTGGGTTGTATGTTCAGGGGCAACGATTGCGTGCTGAATTTGACATCGGGTTTTACAGACCGGGTCTGAACTTTCCATCAACGGTGTCTGGTGACGTCTTTGCACGTATGAACTAAATTTTTTTTCTTTTTTTTTCATCTTTTTTGTGTAGACCATGAAATCACGTAACGCTCAAGCGGCCTTAGAATACTTGTTCACCTATGGGTGGGCTTTCATGCTTATCATATTAACCACTGGCTCTCTTCTGTATTTTGGGGTTTTCGATATTGACCGTTTACGCGGCAGTGACTGTGTGTTTCCTGCAGGTGTGTTCTGTGAGGATTACTATATCGGTCCTGCCCTTGATGGCTCTGGTGTTCCGGAGGTTCGTGTTCGGCTTCGTAACTCCTATGGGGTTGCTGTTGAACTTGACGGCATGAGAATTGCAGGGATGTTGTCGGGGGAGAGGGATTGTGACTTGGATGGTTCACCTCCTCCTTTTGATTGGGGTCGTGATGAAACTGTTGAGATATCCTGCCTAATTGACCCTGACGCATATGTGCGTCGCCAACGCTATGATATCACGTTTACTGGGACATTCACCCAGCAAGGTCACACCTACGTACACGTCTTGCGTGGATGGCTTTCTGCGAACGCACAATAAGGTTTATAAATAATTGTTCTCTTCCTTTTCTTACGCGCAGTTGACGCGTACAGCTTTTACTATGACTGAACAAGAAGTTTTGAAAACAGGAACCACTACCATCGGTCTTGTCTGCAAGGACGGTGTCGTGCTTGCTGCGGACAAGCGTATCACTGCTGGTCACAGCATTGTTGGCGGTATTAAGAAGGTCTTGCCGGTTGGCAAGCGTTTCGCAATTACTATTGCAGGAACTGCTTCGGATGCACTGATGCTTACGCGCTATTTGCGCGCGGAGATTCGCCTGAAGGAATTGCGCTCACAAAATGAGGTGACTGTGCGTGA
>SKIA01000071.1 GCA_007116645.1 Candidatus Woesearchaeota archaeon | reverse complement strand
TATGCGGTCGCAGTTACTGCAAACCCATTCGGCACCAACACTCCCTGCGGAGTAAGTGCTTGGTACATCTCACCAAGCGATGCATTCTTCCCGCCCACAAGCGGAACGTCTTCTATTGTTAACTGATCAAACCAAAGGATATGTGCTGATTGCTTATCCAAAATTCCTTCACCTCTCTTACACCGCTATTCTTCATGCTGGTTTATAAATCTACCTTTTAGCGCAATTCCATTTCTCGAATTACTGCGCCCTGCTCTGAAAACACGAACTTGGCTTGAACTCTTCCTGTGCGCAATGCCTGGGGGAGCCAGTACTGATCATCAATCCACATCTGCTCGTACGGGATTTCTGAGAGAGAGAACCATTGAGGAATCATCTCATCTGATTCTGTAGGAGTGCCTTGCCATGTAGTAACGAAAAAGACGTGCGCGCGTTGATTCCAAGAGTCATCGTGATCGAACACAAACTCAATACTTCCCACGGCCGCGAGATCATCCTCAGAAACGACAACTCCTATTTCCTCGTGAAGCTCTCTTGCGGCTGATTGAAGAATTGTTTCTTCTCCATGAACTTTTCCACCGAAACCATTCCACTTGTTTGCACCAAAACCACGTTTTTTTCAACCCTAACAACACATTGTCTTCTGAGCGCAAAAACACTAACGTCACATCTCTCATAGCACCACTACATATGTACAGTATATAGCATTTGTGGTAACCTATATTAACGACCAGTTATTTGTATTCGCATGAAACACATCCTTTTTGGTCTTCTCGTGCTCTCCTTGTTTGTGGCGTGCGCACAAGAACCATCTAGAGAGTTGCCCATTGCACCTGAAGAACCCCTTGCTGTGCCTCAAGAATCTGAAAGCGCTCCTCCAGAAGATGTGGTGGTTGACGAAGAAGAGGTGGCTGACTGGCGTCTGGGAATGGATAGCGATGAAGTGCCAACACAGCCTGTTCCTGCAGAGGTCTCTGCACTGATTCAACGAGCACAAGAGCGAACAGCACAAGGATACTCCTTCAGGTACCATACACGAATCGATGGCCTGCCAGGACAAGCAATCTACGAAGGTGCGCGTGTACATGTGCGTGACGACATCGTCCTTGCAGAACTGACTGCACTTACCCGACTACCTGAAACAAGACAACACGTAAACCGATTGGCGCTCACACCAGAAGAAGAAATTGCGTGGTGCACAACTTGTAATGAACCAGCATTCTCATCGCAACAAGGGCTTGCAGACATGCCACTTCCTCTACGCTGGCTCTCATCTGTTCACGACATAGACGTACAAGGAGAACAACACATTAACAACCGCAACACGATGCACGTCACAGGAACTGTCGATGGATATGCAGTCGAGATGTGGATAGATCAATTCTCTGGAGTGCCTCTGCGGGTTGTCTGGCAAGACACGGAATATCGCTATGAACGATTCACGCTCGGAATCCCGGAAAGTGCAGTACAGCTTCCGTGAACAGGATATGCTTGTGCAGTACTTTACGAAGAATCATCCGAATCGCTCTCTTCCGAAGAGAGCTTATGTAGGTATTTGAGTATCATATTCTGCGTGCGAAGCTGCTCCTTATACAATGCCTCGACTTTCTCAAAGCGATCAAGCATGGCTCCATTCAGTAATTCAGCTTGTTCGTTTACATGATCCCTGATTTTTTTCCCTTCTTGAGCTACAAGTGCGTGTGTGTACGAAATGACGTTCTGTGAATTTTTACTATCTTGTTCATATATCTGATGTAATTTACGATCGATTTCTTGCAACAGTTTGATTGCATGCCTATCAACTCCTCCTTCTCCTCCCCCTCGAAGTTGCTGATTGATGGATTCGATAGTCGTGGATAAAATGGCGAGTTCCTCCCGCACAGATTCCTCTTTTTTCCCCCTCTTAAACAAATCCATGTGCACTTAACACACAATACTCCTTTTAAACATTTGTCTCAATCACGACTATTTATTCTCTGAAAACACCTGCGGAACCTTGCTTTTGAAGATGAACATTTAAAAATAAGCGCCATCGTAATCTTTTTGAGGTGAACGAGGAGAGTGGAGCATGGAATAATCCATATAGAGTCTGAGGATGTTACTTCTTATCTTCCTTCTCCTCAACTTTCTGAGCAGTACCGAAAGCTTCTTCACCAGAAATCTTTTGACCGCGTACGCATTAAAACTCCTCTATTTACTAAGGAATATGATAAAAACCTCAACCTTTCCTCCATCGAACCTTTCTTCGTGGATGTCCGCGTAACCCCTGCTCCCAAGAACGCGCTATTGCAAGAAGAGTACTTGCTTAAGACGGGGGCGCAAGTTATGATTACGAAACAAGAGTCTGATATTATACCCACCTACAACCTTGTGATGCCAGAAATGTTCCTATCATTTCGAGAGCTTCGGGAGCTCAAAAAAGAATTTGAGCAATTCACACAGAGTGGCCACACAACAAATGCGTATGTGAAGCGATGGTACCAGGATTTTGGAGTGCTTGAACACCTATTTTTTGATGACCAGGTCCTTGAGATAAATATTAATCCTCCTGCGTATAAGACTCCGATACGCATTGTTCATTCAAAGCATCAAGAGGTTGTTACGAATATTTATCCTAGCGAGGAAATGCTCAATTATCTCTCTACTCGCCTAAAAATAACTACGGGAAGACCTCTGAACCGTTCACAAACACAACTTGACGGTGAGATCGCCATAGAGAATCAACGAGCGAGGGTAGCAGCGATTATTGAACCCTTTTCTGTTTTTGGTATCGGATTTAGCATTCGTAAACACAGACAAAACCCTTGGACGCTACCTTTACTGATGGAAAAAAAGAGTATTAATGACTGGTTTTCTGGTCTCATGAGCTTCATGATTACTCATGGAAGGACGTTTCTTACGGCAGGACCTCGAGGGTCAGGAAAAACCTCTCTTCTTGGAGCCCTGGTTATTGAAATACTGCCGAAATACCGTATTATCACCATAGAAGACACACAAGAATTGCCTATTGACTACTACCGAGAAATGGGCTATGATTTGCTTGCTCTCAAAGTGAGGAGCGCACTCATCAAAGACGGTATAGAGATGCCATTCGATACTGGTTTGCGAACAAGTCTTCGCCTGGGGGATTCCGCCTTGATTATTGGAGAGGTTCGGAGTAAAGAAGCACACGTACTGTATGAGGCAATGCGCGTTGGGGCAATGAGTAACACTGTGGCAGGCACCATACACGCAGATAACCCGTACGGCGTGTATGACCGTGTAGTCAATGATCTAGGAGTTCCTAAGGGTTCATTTAAAGCAACAGACTTGATTATTATTCAAAAACTCATCAAAAGCCCGACCGGTCTGGGACGGCAAAGAAGAGTGGTATCCGTTACAGAAGTACTCAAACACTGGGAAGATGAACCTGTATTTCAAGACTTGTTGCTCTATGACCCCGCCTCGGACAGTCTACAACCGACACCATACTTGCTTGAAGGCAAATCAGAAACAATCAAGAGCATTTTGCTCAACACCCAAGGTTATCAATCATATCAAGATGCGCTTGCGGACATCTCGTTGCGTGGATGGGTAAAAGCTCTACATGTGCAACTCGCCGAGGAACACAAGGAGAAATTAGAAGCAAGCTTTGTGGGGAGGGCCAACACCTTGTTTGCGCACTTGTTTGAAACAATGCAGCCACTAAAAGGGCCTGAAGAGCAAGAGAAATTCAAACGAGAACTCGCCCATCAACTCTCAGACTTACTTACGAGTTCGCGATGAATATTAGAGATATCTATGGTATCGGGGAAATGGTGCCCTTTGACAGCCTACGCATCGCTTCATGGGATCGTAAACTACGCTTTGTAGAGTTTCCCTATGACTCAAAAGCGATTTTATTTACTGCAATCATCTTATTTCTTACATTCTTTTTGTTTAATGTTGTTGCTGCTCCCATAAGTGAATTCCTCTCTTACACAGCGATCTTTTTCGCTCTAGCATCAGGCATAATCACGCTTTTCTACCCCCTAAATATTTTCTACTTACACGCCATCGGAAAATACAACGAGGAGATGCTCACTGCTGTGATGAGGCTATCGACTTATGTATCAATGAACACATCCATTGAGCATGCATTCTACCAAGTAACACCAGAAATACACGGAATTCTTCACAGACAATTCACGCATATTACTGAGCAACTTGACAGAAAACAAAAAACAACTCTTGGAGACGCGCTCGAGCCGTACGTGCCGATATGGAATGAGCATAACCCTGTCTTCGTAAAAAGTATTCGCCTGCTACAAACTGCCAGTTACGCAAGTGCTGATGATAGAGAGAAAATTCTTGCGGAGATGTCAGAAACACTCCTGTGGAATTATACCACGTTAGGTAAGAGATACGCAGAAGACCTCTCAAACAAAGCAAAAAAGCTCATCATGCTCGGGGTTTTGTTTCCGATTATGATGCTCATGCTTTTGCCCATGATTACCATCTTCATGCCTGACCTGGTAAACCCAAGCATCCTCGCATTCATGTACATCGTCTTGTTCCCGATGATCACCCTGGCATTAAGCCTAAACTTCGCAGCAAAACGAGTACAAGTAAGCACGATACGCATAGAAGAATCGCAGGAATATCGACCCATGGGAAAAACCCTTCCTATTATTTTAGGGTTAGTGGTACTTGGATTCTTCATTTATGGCCTGTGGGATGTCATTTTGATTAGCGAACAAGGAAGTGATTTTAGTGAGCCTGTCTGGTCTTTACTGCCTGCTTGGCTTGCAGCATTTAGTTTGACAATGGCGGTGATTATCTACGGGACACTGTACACACGAAGATACTCATCGCTGTGGAACGATATCTACCAGATAGAACAAGACCTGCCTCACTTGCTGCAGAGCTTTTCCACCTACCAAACACTCAACTTGCCCATGGAAAACGTGATTCCCGAAGTTGTGAGGGACTACCAACAATTCGGATTTGGAAATCACCCAGTCGTGCGCGCATTTGAGAAAATACTGCTTGCACTCAAAACCACCAAAAAAAACTTTGTTGAACTCACAAAAGGAATGCTCACGGCACTCATTCCTTCTCCACGAGTAAACTCTGTTCTAGAGCAAATGGTGTCTTTTTCAGAGATCAGCCAAGACAGTAGCGCTAAAGTGGCAGGGATGATACGTCAACACACGCTTTCCATACACAAACTCGATGACTACATGAAAACCTTGCTCTCAGACACCCTCTCTCTTATCAACATCACCACAACTATGCTCGCACCGCTTCTCTCAGCAGCCGCAGTGTTGATGTCGATTGCAATCGTCAAAAGCATTGTGTTTATTGAGGATCAGATGGCGCGCATTGGCGCAGCATTCGGGGTACCAAACCTTAGCCTGCAACTTATAGAAGTAGACAATATTATTTCTCCGCAACTCATGCAATTTATTATCGGCATCTACCTCGTAGAAACAATCATTATCCTCACACTCTTTGCAACAGTTATAAATATTGGAAACGACCGATATAGTTTGATGAACAATTTGAAAAGTAACATGCTCGGATTCTTTATTTACTCAGCAATCCTCTTTGGAGGATACATCACCATCCAAATGTTCTTTCAAACAACCTTCGGCTAACTATGGAAGATACAATACAACGAATCATTGGCATCATCATAGGATTGGCTGCGGCAGCACTCATCTTGTACTTTGTGACTGCAGGACTACGATAACATGGAAACAATAGAAATAGTGATTTATTTAGGCATTGCACTCGCAGCAGGAGCACTAATTATCGCATTCTTAGCATCGCAAAACGCTCAATCCCTACAAGACCCTATCTATGACTTGCTTGGACTTAACCCGCAAGAACAAGGTTCTCAGCGAGTGAGCGCAGAAGAATTCCCTCCTGCACTCTACGCGTTCTGGCAAGGATGCGGATTTGGTATTGAGAATCGCACAGCAGTCTTTAGCGTGCAACCTCCCCCCGACTCTCTTTCCTTAGAAGATGTCTTTACCCAGTACACTCAAATAAATCTCTGCAGAACCATCAGTAGCGAAACATTTAATTGTGGACGAGGAGAAAGCATTAATCTCACAAACAGCACCACCATGGATCCAATACCGCAAGAAGACTATGAAGACGCCGAGTGGAGTCTTCCTGCAACGATCGTGGTGCGGTGCGATACAACACGAAGACAACTCGAGGTGTTTATATAAATGGACAAACCAATAGAAATCATTATTGTACTGTTTGTAGCCCTTGTTGTGGGAGCGTCCATCCTCGCGTTCGCAGCACAAGTCCTCGACCGCGCACAACAAAACACGCTCGACCTCTCCTCCACGAGAAGCCCACTTGACAGCAAAATATTCAGTGCGCAAACACTAACGAGCGTGCAAGCAGACGCCCTCGTGCTATCCTGTCACGACCAACATTTCCGACAAACAACAACTGAAGACACGCTCTGCGCAGTATTTCGCACACAAAACCCAATAACGCTTTCGGACGTATTTACGGATGGAACTGTGAGCGGAGAGCGAGAATTCACGGTTACCATAATCGATGATGCGTGCAGAGCAGTGTTTATCACGTACAAACCATTTGATGCAGAAGTTACTGTGGAGTGCTGACGGCAAGACCGCAAACAATATAAACACTCATACAACAATTTATCTTGAGCTAGAACAATGACAACCGTTGCGCCCATGAGGCGATCTAAAAAAGCAACCGAAAAACCAATAGAGATTTTTATTGCGCTATTCATTATTTTGGCAGTATCATTACTGGTGCTGCGACTTTTCCAAGGACAAATTTCTCAAGCAACCGAAGAACTCGGACAAGCACAACTTGAGCAAGAAACACAAGCCATGTATAATTCATTTCAACAAGGATGCAGCGAAGCATGTACAGCAGCCGCTTCGAGGGGGTGTACTGACCAAGCGCTGGTCCAACTCTGTGTGAGTAGCTCCAGGAGCATCCTTGGATCGCAGCGATCCATGGATCTTGATAACAACCAAGATATTGGATTCAACACCTTAACCTACGGAGGAATAGGTGTATGCGAACAAAACATTCCGTGTTTTATGGAACAAACACAATGCTGTAACAGAAACATCAACCTTGAGACTTGCAGACAAATCCTCTGTCGATACTGGGGAGAACGAGGGCTGGATGATCGATTTGACGCAGTAGGATTTACGGTAGCAGACTTTGATGCGTGCGGAGCGGGAAATGATGAGCTCGCATTCTGGCATGGTTTCCAAGCTGACTGTAGTTAAGTTATGGAGCAACCCGTATGGATACTCGTAGGAATGCTTTCTGTAAGTATAGGAATACTCATACTCGCACAAATGGTTGCAACAACAAACGAGAGCGTAGCCTCAGGTATGATTGAGAGCGCAGCAAACCAACTAGAAACACAATGCAACGCAGTATGTCGATCAGAGAGAAATACTATGCTCTCAACACGTGTTACGCTTCCCGCAGAAGCACTAGTTTTTGCACAAGAACAAACACTGTGCGTACAACATGAAACGTCAAGAAGGTGCGTTTTGTGCGATTGCGAAATCACTTCTGAGGACGATCCCATACTCAATTTGAGCGGCGCCAGGAGATTCTTTTCGGGGCACACCTATCAATGCGCATTTACTCGCGGAGAAGACGTACAGGTCCGCTGCATGGGATAAAGATATAAATTGTATCCACGCCAAGTAGTTTGATGTGGAGTAGGCGAGCAAATATCCTAGCAGTCCTTGTTCTGGTAGCACTCGCCCTCACCAGTATTGTGGTATACACCCTACATTCATATACCACGCTCCAAACAACAGCTTCAGGACAACAACTCTTCTCACAAGCAGACCAGATAGTAGGTGATAGCATACAAACAGCCATCTACCACCTCATGCAACGAGGATATAACAACACTGCAGAATTGGATGCAGGAGAACTCTGGTATTGTAATGTGGCTATGCCGCCAAACCTTCAAGAGGTTGACGCGTCACTACAACTACTCATACAAGAAGAAGTGCAAAACCTGATGCAACAATTTGCTGCGCAAGGAATTACTGCTAGT
>SKIA01000018.1 GCA_007116645.1 Candidatus Woesearchaeota archaeon | reverse complement strand
TTCGAATTTTTTCCTAAATAAAAACAAGAGTGCGATTACGCCGACGTAGAATAGTACGACGTACCAGTGTTGTTCCCAAAAGCCTGCCATTTACTTACTGGGTGATGCGTGCTTTATATGCGTATGGCTTTATTTTAGTATTCAACATAAAAGTTCTATATCAGGCCAAACAGTAGCAACACAGCAGTTACTATCGCTACACCAAGAAGTACTGCTATAGTTGCGCGTGTAGTATTAAACTTAAACACTTCTCTAACTAAAATAATGCATGTGATGAGTGTGTATGTCATCCAACACAATACTGCAAGTAAACCAATAAATGGTATTTGACCAATCAAGCCAATAACAAACCACATAATGGACACAGCAAAAAAATAGTTTGTAACTACAGCAATGAATTGTTTTATACTTGATTTGCCTCCAAGCATGGTTGCAATAATATGCATCATACCATACCACAGAAAAATGATCATGATACAGAATACGAAGATGCCTCCTGATTGTAGCAAAGTATAAAGGACCTCCAGAGGGTAAGATAGCAGGTGATAAAACGAGAAGGACGCGGTAAAAAATAGTAGTGCTACAAGACTTGCTATACCAAAAATAAGCGTTTTTGCATGGCCGAAACTTTTTTTATCACACAATATTTTTTGTGTGGCGTCCGTATCCCAAGCTAGTTGTTTAAAGCCATATGCCAGGTATGTTTTGAATCGCACGATGAAATGGGAGCTTGCAGATTTTTAAGATTTCCGTAAATGGTCGGTTGGATCCGAAACGCAACGTTTTTATATTCCCTGTGTGGTAACAACACATGGTTATTGTTGTAGCGACAGAAAACGTTTCTGAAGATGAAGTCGCTGTTCGCGTAATTTTGCCTGAAGACATTCAAAGAAGTCGAAAAGAACTATCCCCGGGCGAGATTATGTATTTTGCAGATCGCGGATACAAGAATACTGGCGGCGAAGTACGAAGAATATAAGCGCCCCACGGTAATTGTTAACGATGCAGGGCCAGTAACTGACGCAACATATGCTAACCCATTGTTTTTTGACGGACAATTTCCCGACCTTATAGTTCCAACAGACATTCCAACACTGCGAGCACAAGCCTACATCAACTCTAAAGGGCCAGGCATGCGATTTCTGATCGCACCCCCACATCACAAAGTGGAAATGTATTTGAAAAAAGAACTAACGCACCCTACTGGGCGTCAGCAAAGTATGCGACGACACCCGACCGATCTTAGAGAATTATTACTTCCTACCCCTGATCTTCCGCACACCGGCCAAATCCACGAAGTAGTTGAACGAGCAGTTGCTGCTTATGGAAATGATATCTCTCGATTCGTATACGGTTCAACTCACAAATTATGAGTTTATTTACGTCGTACAGTTCTTAGACTACTTGAGCCACACTTTCGGCAGCTAATGCGTCCTGCTTGTACTTTCAGAATGTTTGCTTTTCGTTTTGACTTACAATCTTTGCAGACGAAGACTCTGTGAAATAAACGTGCGTTTGCTTCTTCAAATATTGCCATTATGCTGCCTCCTGTTTGATTTGTTTGATGACTTTGTCATCAAGAATAACCCAGTAGACAATGATTTGTCCGCTTGCAACTTGTCCTGAGAGCTCTTCTGGGATTGCTAGGTCAAAGCTTTCGTAGCTTTCCATGTCCATGACGTTTGCTTTTTCGCCTGCTACAGAAAGTACTTGGGCGTTTCTTTTGTCAATGACAGGTACAGGAATCATATCGTGTCCTGGCATGACGATGTTTCTTTTCTTGTTATCAAGCATACCTACTGCTGTGAGGTTTACTTTTGCGTGGCCGTGCTTTCCTGGTCGAGAGGTTTTAGTCTCTGACACTACGCACGCTGCGTCTTCAATGACGACAGTGCTCCCTTTCTTGAGAGTTCCTACAGATACAAGCTTTGTTTCGCCCATGCGACATTGGATTATGAACGCGTTTATAAATATTTGGTCAGTGCATCCAGCAGTCCACGTTGTGATACCTCATCACGCGAGGAAAGTCTATCGCGACTCCTGTTGCTTGAATAAAGCACTCTGGCGTCAAATCGTTGGCTGATTCACGCAAAAACACTGAGCAAACGTTATCATCAAGTCCCAGCGGCCCTATGCAGTATCGGTTGTCCGCACAGCGTTGTCTGTCTGAAGTCAGTACGGGTTGAGTGCCGAATCGCTGTTTTATGTGTTCGTAAATAGCATCTTCTGTTGCAAGCAAGTGTTCGTCGCGAAAACTAAATCGTGTTTCAACGTATTTTGCGACAGATTCGTGCAGCACTCGTCTTTTTTCTCCAGTAGACAGTTTAAAGCCATGTGTTTGTGCTGCTCATTCTAGCAAGATATGTGCTGCTTGATGATATACTACAGTGTAAAGGCCAATCCCGCGCGCGACCGCCTCCCCGCGAGTAGCAACAGACATTTCTCATTTTAAATCTTATTTTCTAAAGTGCTCAAGCAACCAGATTCTTACTCTTAGGCTTGCAAAAACTGCTTTTTCTGCGACATGAAAGTATGCAAACAGTGAAAGCAGTACGATCATGATGGTGAGTGTTGCGATAAGCGAGTAGGCTGCTGCAATTGTTTGCTCGTCAAGTTGTGCAGGTGTTTCTTCTCTGGGGGCTCTGTGAGGAAACTGTCCAATTTCCACAACAGGTCTGTCATAGGTTATTGTGCGCGCGTCAGGTTCTTGCACTCCATATCCCAGGCAGTGTTGTGCTGAGATGATGCGTGTTGCTGTTTGGTTTTGTGTTTGCGCCGATAGCGTGTATTGTCCTGGTTCTGATGGGCTAAAAAACACCACTCCGTTTTCTGCCAAAGCAGTTACTGTTTGTGTGTCTTTTCGTATGCCAAGCGTTGCGTCCGAGGCAACAGTGCAGTATACATTCCCCCACTCGTGCGGCCTGCAAAGCGTTCTTTCTCGCATAAATACTGCTGCAAAGCGCGTTTCTTCACCTACGCAAATGCGTGTTTCGACACTTACGTCTAATTTTGCATCAGCAGGCGTCAGTGTTGATTCCTCAAATTCATCAAGTACAGTGCATTCGTCTGTTTCGTCGTACGTGACGTGCCACTGTCCTGCTGGCAAGAGAAATTGATAGTCTGCTGGTTCATTATTGTATGCGCGTCCGTTACGCACAGTTTTTGTCACAAACACAAGGGTTCCGTTTACTTGTCCTATTCCTTGTGTGAAACTTGTGAGTGCTCCGTTTGTTGTGGTACTCCACAGCATCACTGGTGTTCCTGCGAGATCATATGTTTCTTGCGTGGTAAACATACTTGTTGCACTATATGCGTGTCCCGATACAAATCCAAGTAGTGCGTCTGCCTGTTGTGGAGTAACGGGCGTTATGTCTTGTGCGCTTACCGGCGTTGTTGCTGCAAAAAGCTCTGTTCGTTTACACTCATTTTGCGGGTTATCAAAATAGACATGTCTTTGGATTATTTGTTGTTGTGTGAGCGTTACTATCGTCTCGCCTGTTGTTGTAAGTCGCCCGTGCATTCCAGTCCAGGGCGTGTATGGCTCTAAGCTTATTTGAGTGCTATGACCTCCACGTGCTGTTGCGTGGCCTGTTGTGTCTCCAAGGTGCATGAGAAAGAAGGCAAACACGAGTAGTTGTAGTGCAAGTAATGCCCAAACAAGTCGCTTCATGTACTGTTTTGTTTGGTTTGCGCTTATATACATTTTCTTTCCATAAAGAAACTAATCACAATACGAACATTTAAATACCAATATACACAATCGTATACTCACAGGATAAAACGTATCCTGGTATGGTGATTAATTCGGTGTGTCCGAAAAAGTCACTCGCTCGTATACGAGGTGAACAAAACAATGAAGAGACTCTCAATAATGATGGCGGCCGTCCTTGTCGTCGCACTTGGAGCGTTCGTGGTAGCAAACCAAGACGCTCAGAGCACAGCAGGAGCTACTGGTCAATATACTGCGCCAGCAGCAAACGCTATTGCGGCAGAAGGCGGAAACGTCACAGAAAACACTGTAGAGTCAAACGCAAGTACCACCAAATGGCAAGGTTTCTGGGGAAACGTCTCTGGAAGTCTACGTCTTGGTGACGGATCAGCAATCTTTTATGATTGGTCCGGAGTTACCTTCCAAGCAATTTATGCATCGCCAGCAGTAGCTCCTAGCTTTGGGAGCTTAAGCGGAGTCGACGCAGCACTTGACTTAGAAGCACTTGACACAGCGTTCGGCTTAACGTCAGCAGACGCGGACAGTATCGCAAGCACCATGACAGGTGACACTTGTGTAGCAGGAACAGAAATTACTGCAGCAGCAGGAGTAACCCCTAACGGTGCAGGCGCATGGGAAACATGTGTTGGCGATAGTGGCGCACTCGGCCTTGGTTCAGTCGTCTTTGGAACAAACATTGCTTCCGGAGAAGGCTACAACGGCGATACCATCGACTATCAGATCATGGTACCAGCACAAGGCGCAGGAACTGACTACTACTTCTTCTTAGAAATCTAAGAAGACAACTTTTTTCTTTTTCTTTTTTTTATTATTTTACTCCACAATTCTTAAATAACGCAAGTCCAATACAATCCCTGTGGAGCAGCGACAATTCATAGTGACAATTCTTACAATAAGCATTCTTATTCTAGGCTTTGCCTACGCAAATGAACCTGCACAAAGCACTCCCGGAGCAACTGGACAATACACACCGACAGGAGGAAACACTATAGGTGCTGGTGGTGGAAACGTCACAGAAGTAAATATCAGCGCTGACCTCTCAACAAGTAAATGGCAAGGGTACTGGGGAAACGTCTCTGGAAGCCTACGCCTTGGTGACGGAAGTAACGTATTTTTTGATTGGTCCAACGTAGAATTCGCCGCAGTATACGCATCTCCAAACAGCAATCCTGATTGGACTAGTGTCACGGCAGTGAGCAGCCAAGGCGATAAAGAAACAAAGGATGCTGCGTTTGGATTCACCAACACTGATGCTGATAGCATTACAAACACGATGACGGGCTCTGCGTGCGCGGCTGGAACAGAAATATCTGGAGCTGCAGGGGTGACGCCATACGATAACGCAGGAGATCCAGGGAGTTGGGACACGTGCATCGCAGACATTACAGGAACAGATACTACGCGCGCGTTGTTTGGAACAAACATTATTTCGGCAGGAGCAACAGCGTATAATGGTTTGAACGTACAATTTCAACTTATGGTACCAGCAGCAGATGGAGGGACGAACTATTACTTCTTCTTGGAAATCTAATGTCCTGTTGGCACTCATCATCCTCACGCTTGTCCCTGTAGTGAGTGCACAAGTAGTAGTAAACAGCGGGGATTGGCGAGATGTATACTCTGGGCTCCAATATGCTTCTATCACTGACCAACAAGGATACTTTGTAACTGACACACAGCAAGCAACCCGAATCTTATCACGACTAAATCCAGACGAGCCAGTGTTCCTCATCACAGGCAATCAGCAACCAATGGCAGGGTTTCGTAGCCTGCTTGTAAGCAGAGGATTCACCATCGAAGATCTTCGCTCAACAAACGCAATCGACACGAATGAAGAACTTGTACTACGTGCACAACCCCAAAACGTGATCGTGGTAGGTGACGCGTACGGATATAACGCAGTTTCTGTGGGAACGTATGCAAACAAAAAGCAAGCAGGAGTACTGTTTGCTTCCCAGCGCACAAGCAGTGTTTTAGAGGAAATTTCTGCTCAAGACGTGCTCGTGTACGGCCATATCCCTTCGTTTTTATTAGAAACGTTTGAAGACCAAGCATCTCGCATCATTAACAATCAAGACCGCTTTGATGATAACTTTGCATTATTCGAACTTTTTTTACAGGAGTATCCTTCACAACTCATAATTCTTGCTAATGGCGAGATCATTGAAGAACAACTCATCACAGGGACCTCTCCAACTTTGTTTATTGGTCGGCAAACAGTTCCTGTCCGAGTAACAGATGTTATTCGCGAAAGCAATATTCAGACAGCTGTATTGATTGGAAACGCTTTAGCACCGAACGCAAATACCATCAAAGACCGTACAGGTATTAGTATCTTCATTAAGTTTGCTCAGGGTCGCGACCAGCAACAGTTTGCTCTGGACTTGTTTAACGTCCCCGTTCCTAATCCTCTGATCCAAGTTGCAAGTGCTGAGTATGACGCCACGCGTCAAACATTGTTGGTAACATATCAAAACCCTGGGAGCATTGCAACATATTTTTCTGCAACCTTTGTCGGAGAAGATACTATTGAGGATGCTCGTCCAGTATTCATTGAGGCGGGTTCGTACAAAACTCAGCAATACCAAAGCGTTGATCTTGGTGAAGAGTTAGCGTACACGCTGCTCTATGGAGCTTCTCCTCGTAGTCTTGATTTAATTGTCCAGGGAAGAGTTGATGTGAGCCGCGCCCAAATTGATGATCAAAGTCAGTTGCGCGTCTCCTCGGCAATGTATGATACACGCCTTGAAGCGTTCGTCATAGAGGTAGAAAACACTGGTCCGGTTGATGCGTTTGTCGTTGTTGAAGCAGTGGATGTGCGTGTGGGCAATGAGCGCGTACGTGTAGGTTCTGAAGTGGTTCGTGTTCCTGTTGGACAATCTCGTCAGGTAGAGCTTTTGGTTGAGATGTCTGAGCGAGACCTTGAGCGCAATAATGAGTTATCTTTAGAGCTCTTTTTTGGTCAACGCGAACTGTCATTAGTAAACTTTGCGCGAGTAACTCTTGGTTTTAGTGTGGGTGCATCTTCTGCTCTTTCATGGACGTGGATTGTTCTTGTGCTCTTTATTGCAGTGCTTGTTGGTTGGTTTGTTACAAGAAAAAAGCGTTAGTTAATCTCTAACGAAAGGAGTACTGCTGTGTCTGATCCCGAGTTATTTCTGAGCAACGCAGGGATGCGTAACTCGTAGTCGTACGTTCCAAATTGTCCTGCTTGTGAAAGATTTATCTTGGTAACAAATACGAGTGTTCCCCCGTCATACTCATCCCCTAGCGCGTCGTCAGTATCCCACAAAACACCTGTTCTAAATGGAGTGCTTGTTTGAATAACAGGTACGTTAGTGATTGTTTGTCCGAACACAACAAAGGTATCTGTTCCTAAAAGATTGCCTGTGCCATTGCTAAACGTTTGGTTGATACTATCAACAAATGCTGTCATAGTAAGGGCTTGGTCTGCCAGTGCTAAATCCTCGAAACGATACGTTCCTGTTGCTGAGCGGGTGAGTGCTTGCAAATTCAAGTAGTTGGTTATTGATTGGTCATCAATGGCCAGAATGTTTCCTTGAATATTTGCAAGGCTCCAATTATATGTTTGCGCCGTGCTATCCGCAAGAATTCGCAGTCGCTGCACTAGAGTTCCGTAGTATGTTTGCCACGCGTCCACATCAATGGTTGCTGTTGCCTCATTGTTTGTTTCATCAAGTTCTTCCACGATATCATTCGGGTCTACAACAACTCGTAATTGTGTTCTTCCTATCTGTGCAGTCCAATTTACAGAAAAGTTTTTTTCTTGTCCTGCAGAAATACTTTGGCTTTGCTCGCCGATTGTCACATTTCTTGTTTCATCTACAAATCGTACGATGGCAGTTGCTCCAAGCACTCCTTCGTTTCGCACTGTAGCGTTTAACGTAACTACTTGTCCTTCACGTATTTCTAGGGGAAGCACGATGTCATCATTTGTGATGGCAAAGTCTGGTCCTTCAATCAGCGTCCATTCAGGCTGCACATACGTGTAGTCAATTGTGAGTGTCGGTCCCGGTCCTCCTCCTGGTCTTCGCAATACACACCGGGTTTGCAAGTTATTAAGCTCTGCGACGGTATCCACTCCTAGCGCGAACAAGTCACATACAAGAAGCCCTGTTTGTCCTGCTCCGGAAGTACATTGATCACCAGACCATCCGCTTCCCGTGTTGTATTGAAAAGCATTTCTTGCGCTGTTTGTTGCTGTGATTGCTTCGCAATGGGCTGTTACTGCTGTGATGTTTGCGTTACTTGGCGCTGTTTCACTCCAAGCACTCACTTGCACGTTTTGCCCTACTGTTGTAAGTGACTGCCCCACCCCATTGCTTGTGTTGACTAGGCCTGTAATGGTTCCTCCTCCGCTAAAGGTTGCTGTGGTTGGAATCCAGGGCCTAATAATTGCCACATTTACTATTCTGCTTGTGGTAGCGTTTTGTGCGTTTCCTTGTGCGTCTTGACACTCGACATTCCATTCGTAAACGCCATCAGTAAATAGTTGTGTGAAGGTATTTGTTGATTCTTCAGTAATACTTGTGCTTGTTTGTTCAAGCGTTCCGTTTATGTAGAGTGAACACTGAGTTGTCAGGACGTTATCGTCTGGTTGGTAGCTAAATGTTACGAGTTCTTCAATACTTGTTTGACCATCAAAGGGTGTGATAAGTGTAACAACTGGTGGCTGCGTATCATTGATAGTAAGCGTAAAGCTTTGTGTTGCTTGTGTATAGTTTTGTGTTGCGTTCATGCGTGCAGTAATAGTGTATGTGCCTGGTGTTGAAAAAGATTTGAGCGTGGTGGTTGTGAGCAGTCCTTGTGAGAGTACTACGCTATTTTCAAGCAATTCTACAATTCCTTCTCCAGCGTTTGTTGTCGCAGTCAAGTTTACTGTGGCGTCTTGGTTTGCGCTCGTGCTCGCTTGCACTCCGTTTAGGAATAACTGGACTTGTCCTGTCGCTTTATTGACAACATATGTTTGGTACGTCATATCAGTATTTGTGTTTCCTAAAGTGTCGTTTGCAATACTTCTCCAACTATACGTTCCAGCTCCAAGTGTTCTGGTAAACGTGTATTGTGGTCCGCCCGTCATTGTTTCATTCACAAAGCTTCCGGAAAAATTGTGCTCGATTAGAACAGTATCAACAGCGGTGTTATCAGTCCACGTCACGTTAAATGTTGCAGTGACTGGAAAAGTTGTTCCGGATGAGGGGGTTGTAAGCACATTTGAAAACTGTGGCGGGGTGGTATCCGCAAGGGTTGCAAAAGAGTATTCGATGCTTTCGTTTGAGTTTCCTGCAGGGTCTGTGCTGTTAACAACGTAATAGTACGTCGTGCTAGGAGAAAGTCCTGTAAGTGTGCGTGAATGACTTTCTACTTGAGATACTGAAAAAGACTCCTCAGTATACACTCCCGAGGTCGTGCCATACTTTACACGGCTTGTCGCGGGCTCGTCTGTATCCCAAGTAATGGTAGCTTGGCCGTCTGTAATTCCTACTGCAGTAACGTTTTCTAGTCGTGGTGGAGTTACATCCGTGCTTTCTATTGTTCTTCCAAGGCGCGTCTGTGTGCTTTCGTTGATGTTTCCACTATCATCCACTGTTCGCAGTTGCAGTTCGTAGAGCGTGTCTGAAAATAGGCTCGTTGTATTGATGAAACTGTTTGAGGTATTGACAATAAATGTACCATTGAGTTCGACGATGACGTGTGAAAAATCAGGGTCCAGTGGGTTGTCCCATTCCCAGTACAACCAGTTTTCTCCTGCTGAAATATTTTGAAGATTCGTCACCGTTGCTGGCGGAATCAGATCAACAACAGTAACCGTCCAGCTTTCTTGTGCGAATGTGTAGTTTTGTGTTTCGCTCATGTTTAGCACGAGCACATAGGTTCCTTTGTTTGGATACGTGAGCGTTTCAGAAATACTTGCACCGCTTGATATGAGCGCTCCGTTTCCGTACAGGTTCATTGCTACTTCTCCTGCTTGTCGCACTCCGCTCACATCCACGCTTTCTCCTTCTTCTATTGTAATGTCTGCTCGCGTCCCGTTCACAAATAATTCAACTACCCCTGTTGCTTTATTCACAATATAGGTTTGTTGTGGTGTTTGGTTGGTGTTTGATGACGTATCGTTTGCCCATGAGCGCCATTGATATGTCCCTGCTGGTAGTTCGTATGAGAAAGTGTATGTTCCTGGTCCTCCACTCATGGTCTCATTCACAAAGCTTCCGGAAAAATTGTGCTCGATAAGCACTGTGTCAATTGCTGCATCGTCTTCCCAGTCAACGCTAAAAACAGTACTGTTTGCAGCATACGTTCTTGGACTTGCTGGAGTTACTTGGATGTTGTCGTATGTAGGATCAATAATGTCTAAGTACACGTAGTCAAGTTCCATAAATACATAGTCTACAAGCACTCGTGCTTCGTCTCCTGCTCGTCCTGTTCTTGCTGTACTAAATAGTACACGTACATCAAGATTGTTTGCTTGTGCAGGATCTGTGAGGGTGCTTGCAAAGTCACACGTGTAGGTTGTCCATGCGTTTACTGGTACTGTTGTTGTGCACGCAGTCACCCAGCCAGCCCCTATGAATGCTTGTATGGTGGCAGTCGTTGCGCCAACACTTGCTCCTCCCCCGCTGACAGGCAGTCTGTTCCATCTAAACGTTATATTTAGTTCGTTTACTTCTGCTATGCTCCTGTCGTTTTCAAAGTCAAGTTGTAACTCTGAGTTTCCTCCGCCTTCAATGTCATCAAGTGCTGCGCTGAGTGCGTCTTGTGCTACTACTAATGACAGACAGTTCTGATTCACCGCTCCTTTGATTGTTCCTGCTTGATCCCATAATCGACACGCTACGGGTTCGCTTCCTGTTTCTCCTTCTCCAAATGCAGGGTCTGCTCCTGTAACTGTGATAGTGTATTCTTGTCCAGGAGTTATGGAGCGATAAAACACCCATCGTCCAAAGCAATTTTCATTAAAGTAGTCGTATTCTTCGCATTTGTACAAGCTCTTTCCTTGTGCTACTCGTGTGAGTTCTACTGCTCCAAACCCTTGTGTTGTTGGGTCGACTGCAAATGTTGTTTGAAAGTCCCACGTTCGTTTTAATTGAGGAGTTATTCGTACTGTTTCTGCTGTCAGATCTGTGAACAACACCGAGGTAAATCCTGGGAGTGTTACGCGTTTGCCGTTAGGAAGATCAAGCGCGTTCAAAACTACTGGCCCTCTTGATGTGCGCATAAGTATAGGGGTGTGTTCAGCAACAGTAACTGTTTGTTCTTGCGTATCAGATCGTATAGTATACGTTCCCGGTTCTTGGGCGAAAAATGTTGTTGTTGGACCAGGATTAAGAACCGTATAACTTGCACTTGGTGTATCTATCATCAATTGTTCTGTAGAGTTTATGAGAATAGGTTCGCCCACACCATATTCTGATCTGTCTGTTGTGAGTGCAACGCAACACAAGCACAGTACAAGAAGCAGTAGGAGTTGTTTCATTGCAACCCCTCCTTGAATTTCTCGAGTTTTTCTTGGTTGCCAATGTATTTGATGACGCGCTGACGTACTTTGCCATCTTCGCGCGTATTTTCTACGAGATACCAGTAGTCGCTGCCATTGATTCGCTTCTTTCTAAAAAACACTGCATCTAACTTAGGCACTACTTTGTTTTTAAAACTACTTAATTTTAGGCACTACAATAACATCCCAAAACTAAATATTCCAAAGTTTGAGCACCTATTTCCCACTCACTCACATAAAAAATACAACAATTTAGGCACTACATACTGGTACGATTAAAACTCTTCCACGTTCTTCAAAGCGTCAGGATCTGAACCACCGTGCCATGTAAATCGTGGCCGAACGCGCATCGAGTACAGCTTCTCGTTGTTATCGTCAAGCATGATTGCTGCACCTTTCATGCGCGGCAATTCGTTTAATAACTGGTCAAGTGCTCCTCGCATATAGCTTTGCGTCAGCATTCCTAAGGCGTCAGTGTCTACTTTTGCTGTGATGCGGTGGCTTAAGATAACGTCTGATTGCGTCATGACGTCAGTATGAATCTTTCCTGGTTGCTGCGTTGCTAACACCAAAGAAATACCTGGTTGACGCCCCTCGCGAAGTAAAGTAATGAGTGCGTCTGATGCAGGTGTTTTTCCTTCTCGAGGTAAAAACTCGTGTGCTTCGTCAATAATTACCCAAATAATAGGGTCTGATCGTTGTTTGTGTGGTTGAAAGGCGAGCTCTTCTTCGAGCGCTTGGTGTTCTTCTTTTTTCCGCGCAAGCATTCTCTCGGCAAAGAGTTTTTGACAGAGTAACCCAATAACGAGTGCGCGAACGTTCCATCCGCCTCCTTGGGCAGCGTATGCAGACACGTCAAGTACGGATACTTGTCCGGGGCTCACAATATTTTTGATAGGTGTTGCTGTGTCGGAAAATAATCCCCATCCTTTTGCTGAGCGCACAAGGTTTTGTGCGGCGCTAATCGTTGTTTTGGTAAAGTCTTGTTCTCCGATTGCTTGTTCAAAGTCATCAAGAGAGAAGCTTCCTTGTTCTCGCAATTCTTCAGCAACGCGTTCTAAAACAACTGCTACAGGGCTTGTAAGTTCTAGCTCAAAGAGTTTTCCCCATTCTGCCGGCTCTAGTTCTGCCGGGGTGATTGCGAATGCCTTGTCTGCTGGAATTCCTTCCTCTACCATTTGTTCGAATCGCCCGTAGGGAACAAACACTTGTACGTCAAGTCCTTTTGGTTGCATTCCCCATTGGTCGAGTAGTTCGCGGTCTTGTTCGTTGGGGTACTTCATGGTCCAGTAGATTCCCATGGTGTCAATGAGAAGTACTGCAATGTTTTTTGATACTTCAGGAGGAAGTGATGAGACTCCTTCAGCAATTACTCCAAGCGTGTACGACTTTCCGCCTCCCCGTTTACCGCATACAAAGACGACGTGACTGCGAGTAACATCAAGCCAGATTTCGTTTGACAAACTACTCGTCTGGCCCATCTTTACAAAGTGTTTTCCAAGGAGCACGCACCCTTTAGTTCCGAGGCGTTTTCTGTCCGCCTCGTTTCTTCCGATAACAACTTCGTATCCCATTAGTCATCATTGCACTCTTCGTATTTAAAAAACCTCTTTGGGACGCTCCAGTAGTGTATATATAGAACTTAGTCTCCAAATGGCGTATGAATCGTGAAGTTGCTCGTCAGGGAATGCATTTGGTGTTCACAACAACCCTTGCTATTACTTCTGTATTTTTGTCTCAACCTTGGTTTGTTTTGCTTACTGCGTTCCTTTTGGTGTGGCTCTTATGGTTTATTCGTGCTCGCCCGGAAAGCAAGTTTTTCTTGCGTATCATGGAACGTCCTCATGATGAACAGCGCTTTCCGGGTAAAGGCGCAATCATGGTTTTGGTGGGAGCGTTGATCGTCGCAGTACTGTTTCCCGCGCACATTCTTCCAGCACTTCTCGTACTAGGCATCGGAGATAGTCTGTCAACTATTGTGGGCATGCGTTTTGGAAAAAAGAAAGTTTTTGGAACAAAAAAGTCTTGGGTTGGCTCAGGAACGTTTTTTGTCTGCAGCGCGGTAATATTGATATTTTTCTCAACATACTGGTTACTCATCGCGCTCTTAGCAACAGTTTCTGAGTTTGTCAACTACCATTCTTTCTTGCTCATTGACGATAACCTGATCATCCCCTTGGTGGTGGGAGTGCTATTGTCTTTACTCTAGGCATCTTGGTAAGAAATCTTTTTTGATCTACACGACGGGCACATATCGTATCGTAGCTCGCCATCTACTTCTGGGTTCAGAAATACGTATCCGCAATCAGCACAAGTCATGTGCCAATTTTTTCTTCCGTCTTGTAGTGATGCTTGCTCAAGGTGTTTCACTATTTCCGCACTTTTATCCACGAACTCTTCTGATGATATTCTTCCTTGTGCGTATGCTTCATGCATCTGTTTAAACAATGAGAAAAGATGTTGTAAGAAGTCTGTTTGTGTTATCATTCCCAGCACTACATGGTTTTCGATGACAGGGACTTTTTTGATGTTATTAATGTTCATAGCTGCAGCGACTTCGAGAATATCTGCGTCCGGACTGCTAAAAAAGAGCGGGCTGCTCATCACTTGTTCAACAGGAGTGCTTGCAGGTTTTTGTAGCGCAACTACTTTTTTTGCGAGGTCTCGCTCAGTAATAATGCCTATAGGATAATTATTTTTGGAGATAAGCACGCTTCCCATGTCATGTTTTTTCATAAGTAGAGCTGCGTCTTGACATGTTGCGGTGATATCAAGAATAAGAGCTGGCGCCGTCATGAGAGTTCGTGCTCGAATCATGTATATTTGTTAGCACTCAGTCTTTTTAAGGTTGGCGCACTTACTTTACCGTCAAAACATTCTTAAACTACTGTGTGCCTGATACTCGTATGGTTTCGCAGAAAAAGATGGTAAAGAGGGTTCGATGGCTTACTGTAGCCGGCGTGGTTGTGGCAATTCTGCTGGTGCTCGGAGTATTATGGGCCATGAGTTTTCAACAAGAACGCTTACAAGACCCTCCTGTTGTTTCTGTGAACGGAGACGTAATCTATGCAAATGATGTTTGGAGCATGTATAACCGCGCTCCAAGTGATGTTCGCGCACAGTACAGCCCTGGAGATATCCTTGAGCAAATGATTGACCAAAGATTGATTCTGCAATACGCAGCCTCACAAGGAGTGATTGTTTCAGACGAGGATTTACAAGCAGCAATAGATGAGCGCTTGTCCTTTTATGGAACGACACGTAGTGAGCTTCGAGAGGTTCTAGAAGAACAAGGAGAGTCCTATGAAGAGTTTGAGCAAGGAGTGCTTGATGAGCTCGTCTTTGAAGTCTTTGTTAACACCGTGCTTCTTCCTCGAATCACTATTTCTGATACTGAAGTTCAAGCGTTTTACCAAGAAAACATTGACTCTTTTTCAGCAGGGCCAGGCCAGATGCGTATCCGCCATATCCTTGTTGCTTCTGAAGAGCAAGCAAGTGATTTGCGCCAAGAAATCATCGCTGGTACAGACTTTGCATCCCTTGCGTCTGCATATAGTCTTGATTCTGCTCCTCGCGGCGGAGACTTAGGATTTATTTCTGAGCAAAGTCCTTTGGTTGAGCCGTTCAAAACAGTTGCATTGTCACTAGAGGTAGATCAAGTTTCTGAGCCTGTGCAGACAGAGTTTGGCTGGCACCTAATCAAGCGAGAAGAGGATGTTATTTCTTTGCGTGATGCAAGACAGATTATTTCTCAAGAGCTTCGTCAAGAGCGTGCTCAGCGACAGTATCAAGTGTTGCTAAGTGATCTTCGTTCTGAGGCTGCAATTAGGTACTATCGTGCTGCTCAAGAACTCGGTGAAGATTAGATTCCGCGGTACAATGTTTTTTTCTCAAACGGTTTTTTCTTCATAAAATCCGAAAGTGCCCTGGTTACTTGGCTGTCCCAGTTTGAGAGTACAAGTTCTACTTCGTCTACTGTCAAGTTTGTTTTTGCTGCTATTTCTTCTGCGGTCCAAAAGTCTTGTTTATTTTTTGTCAAAAAATCAATGACTGTGTCGTTGGCTTTTGAGTTCACCCATAGTCCTTGGAAGAATTTTTGTACTGAACTCTTAAACCGAGGTGCTTTTGTTACGAATAGGAATCGCGGAGTTAGTGTTCGTATCTTATTTTTTTCATACACAATGCTTGTTCGAATCATGTCTGCTTCTTCGAGTTTTTTGACGTTCTCGTGAAGTGTACTGTTTGAGTGTCCGATACGTTTTCTGAGTTCTTGCATGGTGAGCGGTTCTTCGCTTACTGCTTTGAGTATTTTCCGAGGAATATCTTGCTCCCAGAATGTGATGACGGTGTTTCTGGTGTCCGGATTTACCCCTGTTGGGAAAAAGTCTAGTATTTCTTCTGTGTCTTTTTCGTAGTATACACAGTATTCTAGCGGCTCGTCCATAGGGGACTTTGGTCTTTGCCTATTTATAAGCTTTTTCGGTTCTTCCGAAAAAGTACGTGTGGGAGTGCTTTTAAACCAACGGTGATTCCTTAGAGGCATGAAATGGTTTGTACTCACACATCTAGGCGCTGAAAACGCTCTTGAGCGAGAACTAAAGCACTTAGGACTCTCTGCGACCGCTACAACTGCTGCATGTGTTGTTGAAGCCTCTAAAGAGGAGATGGCGCAAGCCCTGTATTATATGCAATGCGCAACGCGAGTGCTGCTTGCAGTACATCAATCCACTCTTGGAGACGTAAAGCCTTCTCTTGCAGAAGAATATATTGGTGCTGACGAGACCTTTCGCGTCTCTGTAGAAGTACTTCCTGCTGGTCCTGGCCGCACCGCTATGGAGCTGGCGGCAGAGTATGGCGAGCAAATTAGTCGCAAAGTAAACCTTGACGCTCCAGATAAAACAGTATTTTTTCAGGTAGGAACACAAGCGCTGTGTGGCATTGACGTCGCTGGCGATCTCTCTAAACGGTATTACCGCGTATTTAGTAATGCGCATAGCGTGAAAGGTACGCTTGCTGCCTGCATTGTCTATGCTTTTGAGCTTTCAGGCGGAGTTCTTGATCCGTTTGGAAACACAGGAGAGATCGCAATTGAAGCTGCTATGCGCTCAACGAAGATGTCTCCTTTAAAGTACCGAAAGCACGAACCAGTGCGCGTTCTAGAAGACGAGCGAAAAGCTGCTTTCGTAGACAATCCGCACGAGCCTGCGTTTCCTGTGTGGTGTTTTGATCCTAAGCTTGCTAACCTTCGTACTGCTAAAAAGAACGCAAAGCTTGCAGGCGTAGAAAAAGATATGTCATTTAGCAAGCTGGACACTGAGTGGATGGACGTTAAGTTTGACGAAGGAGAACTCAGCAATATCATTACGATTCCTCCTCCTGTAACTAAACGCAGTCCTGATGATAAGCACCTCAAGGAATTGTGCTATCAAGCAGCTTTTGTTCTGAAAAGAAAAGGCTCTCTTGTTGTTGCGTGCGAAACAGAAGATACCGCACAATCTCTTATTAAGTACGCTAAGGATTATAAACTTCGACTTCGTGAAGAGTGTGTGATAAACAGCGGCAGCTTGCCGTACCATGTGATGCGTTATGAGTTGTGATTTATGCGGAAAAAAAGGCCCTACAAAGCTTACGCGTATTGAGGGCGTAGCGTATGATGCATGTGAGAGCTGTGCTCGTCATGGAGAAGCAATTAAAACTGTGGCTCCAAGAAAACAGTTTTCTCGGCACAACCCTGATGAGCAACTCATTCTTCGTAATAACGCACCAAAACTGTTACGAGATGCGCGCTCGCGTAGTGGGAAAACACAATCTGATCTTGCAAAAGAGCTTGGTGTTAAAGAGTCTGAGTGGCAGTCTTGGGAGTCTGGTTCTCGCTCGCCCACGGTTGCGCTTGCAAAGCGTATTGAAAAGCACTTACATATTTCTTTGCTCCAAGAAGATGTTACTGAAAATATTGGTTTAGGTGTAGGCGGCTCTTCGGGTGCAGGACTTACTATTGGGGATTTGATAAAACGTAAGTGAGCTCGTCAAATACTTGCTCTGTATCTTGTGCTGGTAAGTCTATTTGGTTTGAGAAAATAAAGTATTTGTATCCGTGCAGTTCTGCAGTGTGCACGAGCGCGTAGTGTTGTACAAGATGTTGCGTGACTATTTGTCGCTGAATAATACATCTTCTGTCTTCTGGGTGACACGGCAGGTTTCTTGGGACAAAAAACACTGCTGCTGCTTCTTGTGCAAAGTATTCTTGATGGTTGTAAAGGAATTCGTAGTACAGCATCCTTACAGGGTTTGGGGCATACCAAGCTACTACAGGGTCTGATACGAGTATTGTTCCGTTAACAGGGTACTCGATTAGAAAGGTGTAGTATTCTGTTTCGATGTGAGATGGTTCTGGACCTCTGTGTGATATAATGCTTGCATCGTATACTGCTAGCAGCAAAACGTTTACGAATAATAAAGCTGTAAGAAGGCCTAGTATTTTTGGTCGTTTTGCAAGTTGAGTAATCCCTAATGTGGCAAGTACAATAAGCCCTGGAATAATGAGCAGCGCAAACCGCCATTGATTGTTTGGAAGTACAGTAAAAAAGACGAGAGTAAAGATTGCCAAAAATCCATAGGGAATAAGTTGTGGGTGTTTTTTGAGTTGTGGAAATGCAAAAAGTGCGAATATAGTTATGGGCAAAAACAACGCGAGGTGTGCAAAGTAGAAGAGTGGTTCTGTGTTGTGCAGCCACGTATTGTCAAAAAATACGTTTCCTGATCCTTGTATTAACGGTGCGAGTGCTCCTCGCACAAGTCCTTGTTCACGGAAAATATAAGCGTTTATTCCCAGCCACATCACAACGGGTATGCTAAATCCGAGTCCTGTTTTAATTCCTGGAATAAGTGTTCGTAGTGAAAATGTTGCTGCGTTGCGCCATACCAAAACAAGGTGTGTTACCATGAGCGCGGCAAATCCCATTCCTGCTGGAAAGCGCGTTAAGAACGCGGCGGCAGCCACTAGTCCTGAGAGCGTGTATCGTTCTTTTTGGTGTAAATAATAGCTGAGGATGATGAGCGCTGCACTGAGCACTCCTGTCATAAGCATGCTTGAGTTCCAAAACCAGATGCTGCTAAACAATAAGAGCAGGGCCGCGCCGCTTGCAAGCCATTCGTTAATGTATTCTCGTAGTGCAAAGTACATAATTACTGGCGCAGCTATTCCTACGAGTGCCATGGTTATTTCTCCAAGTAAGACTGCATCACCAACAAGCCAAAAAAATCCTAATAGTAGTGGCCACAGCGGGGGCCTGAGTGTTTCCCAGAATCCTTGTGCTCCTTGTGAAAAAACGTATTTTCCCATGTTGAGATAGACTGCTTCATCCCATCTGATGTCATGGTGTAAAAACAACAAGTAAAGTTTTGCAATAACAAAAAAGAGTAATCCTGCAATCAGTGCTGCTTGTGGTGTGAGCAATGTTTTGAGAAAACTATTGATCCGCACAGAACGAGTGCTCCTCTTGGAACCAACCACACAGCTCACTCATCGTGGTATCTCTTGTTGTGAGTCCTTCAAATGGTTCTTGGTTTATTACAATGGTTGGAAATTGTTGTACTTCGTGGCGGTTCATTAAGAGTCTAATGGTCGGCTCTTCATCTGCGATTAAGCTGTTAAATGAGAAGACGAGGAGTCGGTCTCCCATGAGTCGTTTAAGGTATGTCAAGATGAATGCTTGGTCTTCACAGGCTGGACAGTTTGCACTGTCTGAGTAAAAGTAGAGTATGGTGGCAATATCTTCTCCGCAGAGTTCTTGTGTTCGTTGCGCAAGAAGGTAGTAGCGTATTTGTGCGTGCGTATATTCTCTTGCCAGCATGTTAAATTCCGCTTCATTAAGCGTTGCATCTTGTTGGTAGGTTTCTAGTCGTATGCGCGCGTTTTCTAGGTTGTTAATGTTTTGCTCAAATGTTCGTGTGAGTGCTTCGCAGTCGCCGTCACGAGTTATTTCTTCAATGAGTTGATATTGGAGTTGTAAGCTTCCGTATTCTATTCGTTGCTCGTTGTATGCGTTCATCAAAAATTCTGCTCGCTTCGCGTCTATGACTAGTCCTGCAAAAAAACCTAGTGTAAAAATGAGTGCTGTTATTGCAAAGGCTGCGATGTATCTTCTTTTTTGCATTTTTCGTCTTTCGTTTACCATCGTTGTACTCTCCCGAGTGCGAGATCCTTAATAACTACTGCCCATGTGAGTGCGAGTAAGAAAAAGTAAAAAAAGAGGTATGTGCATACGATAAAGGGATTGTACGTAAAGAGTTTTTCATTGGTGTAATGTGTTGATAGTCGCAAAAAAGCCACTGAGAATAAGAGCATGAGTCCGAGCAATATCACGCTTGCTGCTGATAAGTCTATGAGCTTTGTATCAAAAGTCCATGTTCTAATGAAGGTCATAAAATCAAAAGAAACTAATCCCATCTGTAAAGTGTGTTTGATAATAGGCGAAAATAAGTCCCATAGAAGTGTTCCGATAAGCGTGACGCTGATGATTCCTGAGATAACAAGGATGGGTAGTTGCATGACTCCAAAGTCCCCCCATCGTGGATTAAACATCATATCGTTGTATTTGTACGCGTTGATCACTCCTCCTTTAAACCATCTGTTTCTTTGCTTAAGGTATGTTTTGAGCGTTGGCATTGCGCCTGTGTATACTTCTCCTTTCATGCTTTGCACAATGCGGTAGTTGTGTCGTTGTAGGCGCAGTGTCATCTCTAAGTCTTCTGTGATATTGTCTTCTGCAAAGCCTCCTACTGCGATTACTTTGTCTTTTCTGTAGGTGCTAAACGGTCCTGGTGCTACGTGTACACAGTCAAGTGCGCCCATGACTTTTTTGAACCAGACGTTGACTAGGTATTCGTACCATTGTAATTTTTGTAATAAATTGAGTTTGACGTCGTTTTTAATTTTCATCACAGGAATGACTGCTGCGATGTCGTCTTCGGTGAAGTGTCTGAGGAGTTGTTTGAGTGTTTTGGGGTGCACTTCTGAGTCTGCGTCAAGGCATACGAAATATTCTCCTGTTGCGTTGCGTAGTGCTTCGTTCATCGCTGCTCCTTTCCCTTTATTTTCTTGGTTAATCAGCGTGATGTGTTTATGTTTAAGGTATGGTTTAACGCGTTCTTGTGTTCGGTCTTGTGATCCGTCGTTTATGACAAGCACTTGTAAGTTCTTTTTCGGATAGTCGATGTTGAGTATGGAATCAAGTGTTTTTGCAATCGTGTTTTCTTCATTATAAGCAGGTACTGCTATGGTGACTGTGGGCAACGTTCGCAATCGTTTTTGTTTGTCTACTTGCCTGTCTTCAAGGTATACAAGAAGCCAGAACACTGAAAAATACAAGGACACAAAGTATACTGGGAATTGCAGCACGTTGATGAGTGTGATTGTCATAGATAATCCTAGTGAGGCTTTTGTTTTTAAATAGCTTCAGGTTTTAATCGTAAGAGAAGGCGTAGACGGTCCAATCATCGTTTTCAAGCAGTTTTACGAAGTCATCAGTGAATTCTATGAGAAAGCGCAGATTTGTTGCTTGGTCTCCTGTTTCCAGCACTACGAGCGGCGGCAAGTACTCCCTGGTCACATCAATATTTCGTGATGTAAGTATTGCTTGTTCGTCTGTGTGATATAAAGTGACTTCATGCCATGCAAGAAGGGGGTGATGTGTTGTGAGCGCAAACACCGGGTCTTCCATGTGTGTAAGAAAGTGTATGAGTTCTTGTGTGTTGGCGTCAGGAGTTGTGCGAGTTGTTTCGCTTGTTGTTACCATTGTCGCAAATAAGAGCCCACAAACAACAAGCAAGATGCTTGCGTTGCGTATGTTTTCTAGGCGCCATTCTGTTGTGAGTAGTGTCTTGAGTGCGTATCCGCCAGTTATTGCGGTAGCGATCGCTGCTAGAAGTCGTATGTCTGCAAAGAGCAGTCCGAAAAAGATGACAGTGCTTGCTACGAGTAAGTGCGGATATGCGTCTTTGCTCCATTGCAGAACAATTCCTGCAAGCGCAAGAAGAGTAATAAAAATGCTAGCTCCTCCAAGCAGCCCCAGCTCTGCAAAGCCGGTGCTGAGCTGGATTGCTGGTAAGTTAAAGTATGCGACTGCTGCTAAGAGCGTTGTAAGGCTTATGAACAGGAACCGTTGCTTGTTAAGAAACAGCATAAACAGTGTTATTGGCGTGAAGATAAGCATGAGCGGTTCTATCATAACCGCCGCCAGTGTAAGAAGTGTGAGTGGGAGGGAGTGTTTGTGGTACAACAGCGCGAGCAAGCCGATTATTCCCAGTTGAAGTTGGTTGCTTGCTGTGACAAGTGTAGTTAGAACCGCTGGGGTTGCTATGAGGACTAGGAGGCTTTCTTCGGGCAGATCATACGTTTTTGTTACGATAACAAATAATGTGAAGAACACTGCAAGCAAGAGAGCGTTATACAAAACGTGCTCTGCTGTATTGAAAGGAAGCGTGGGCAGGTATTCATATCCTGTGATGAATAACGGTCTATCTATTGTTCTTACTGCTGCTGGTATGAGCGCCAGTATGAATCCGAGTATTGCTATCGCACTACGCATTGAAGTCTGTACACCTCGTGTTGGTTGTGAAGTTGTGTGAAGCATCGGTCGCCTATGGGGATTGTTTGGTTTTCTAAAACGAGCACCGTTATTTCTTCAGTATTCAGTGCTTGTATTAATCGTATTTCGGTTCTTGTGTCATAGATTTGATTTAGCAGTACAGTTTTTGTGATTGACTCGGGATGAGCGGTGAGCGTATTATCATAGGGCACTCGCATTCCGTGGTATTGTAAGTAATATCCTTTTTCTTGGTTCCATAGCACTGTTTCTCCTTGAGGGAGTACTGCTAATATTTCTGTGTCTGTTTGAGTGGGCGTATGCTGAAGACTTTCTGCTCCAAGTGCGATTGCAGGGATTGCGGATGTGATGACAAAAGTAATTGTGAGAAGGATGTATGCTGCGGTGTACAGTACAGGTACTCGTGCACGCCTTTTTGCTTGCGCATATTTGTGTATTGCTCCTGCAGTGAGCAAGATCAGCGTGGGCGCTGCTATCATGAGCGCTATTGTCGGGGACAGTAGTGTAGTAAGCATTCCTAGAATTGTTGCTCCAAGTAGTGCAATAAGTGCGTGTGCTGCAATATCTTTTTCTTCTGTGAGATAACTGAACGCAGCCCATATTCCTATGATTAACGGTACGACTCCTATGAGTATTGCGGTTTCTGGTATTCCTGTAAGTCGCTCTGTGCTCATATTAAGTGCTTGTAATCCGTGCCATTGGAGCTGTGTTTTGTGTATGATCACATTTGCCCAGATGGTGAGAAATGCTGTGAAGAGCGTTACTTCGGTGAGTGTTTTTGAAAATCGCGTTCGTTGCACGTACGTGAGTAGGATGGTAAATGCCATTGCAGGAATTAAGAGGAGTGCGATGGGATGTGTGAGGGTGAGCGCGACTGTTACGATAATGAAATGAATTTGGTGTTTGGGTGTGTTTGCTAGGCGTATAAAATAGTAGTATGCAAGAAAAAAGAGCGGTATTGCGAGTGTGAGTGGGCTTGCGGTGATCAGTGTTTGTTGGTATAATATAGGTATGAATGCGCTTGCTAGTGTTGCAGTGATAATTGCTTTTTTGTTTTTTGTCAGTTGTGTTGAGAGCAAGTAAATGGGTATTGGAAACAGACTGATTGCGAGTGTGGGCACCCATAGCGCTGCTGTTTCTGGGTGTAAAAAGATGGTTGTGAATGCTACGATATAGTAAAAGAGTGGCGTTGTTTGTAGATGTGCTCCTTGCCAGGCTGTTTCTGAGGCGATAAGAGGTAATCCTGTCTCTGCG
The DNA here is from genome assembly GCA_007116645.1 of Candidatus Woesearchaeota archaeon. GTDB lineage: Archaea > Nanobdellota > Nanobdellia > Woesearchaeales > SKIA01 > SKIA01. The sequence continues at coordinate 2,459 of SKIA01000018.1, read as the reverse complement.
ATGTGTTGTACGTGCAAGAGCGTGTTGTATGCATCCCACGCTAGTTCTGGTGACTGTAGTATGAGCGCTGCGCGTATGGCGATGGTCAGGACGATAGTTGTGATGACGACGAGGGGTACTCGCATAGGGGTTGTTGTGTAGTGGTGGCTTATAAGTCAAATTCTTTTCTATATAGTAATAATTATTTTTGACACAACCAACATAAACAACCACCCATTACAAGGTTGTATGACGCGACACCCTACCGGCAGCCCTGTCTTTGACGACCTTCTTGACGGAGGATACGAAAAAGGAATCATTACTGTTCTGTACGGTCCTGCCGGCTCGGGAAAGAGCAACTTGGTATTGCTCGCACTCACCACGCTTGAGAAAAAAGCAGTGTTTATCGACACAGAAGGAAGTTTTTCAGTTGATAGGCTCACACAACTCACGCCCAAAGCAGAAGAATTACTCGACCACGTCATGATCTTAAAAGCCCCTTCTTTTGAACAACAAGGAACAATAATTGAGCGCTTACCCGGTATGATAAAATCAGGCGTTGAACTTATTATTGTTGACGGGATTGCAACCCAGTACCGCGCAGCGATTGCTCGGCAAGAAAAAGACCTGAATAACGAACTATCAAAACAAGTAAACGTACTGTACGGTCTTGCTATGGAGCACAACATCACCGTGCTCTTAACAAGTCAAGTCTATGCCGACATGGAGTCTGATGGAATAAAAGTTGTTGGTGGAGACATCATCAAGTACAGCGCTAAATGCTTAATCGAATTACAACACAATGATGACACACGAAAAGCAATCTTAGTCAAGCATAGATCGTTGCCTCAGCGCGAGCGAGCCTTCGTTATTGATAACGTAGGAGTCTATGAAAAATGAATTATCTCATCATTCCCGGCCATAACAGTCACGCTGATAAGCCGCGCTTTGTTGCGCTAAAAGGCGCTCTTGAAAATACAACAGTGTTTGATGCAAGGCGCAAGGAACACGTTCCTGGCGAAGAACTCACCCTTACTGTTTCAGAAGAATACGAACAAGTTGTTGCTCTAGCAAAAACACTTCCCAAGCCACTCACCGCTATTGGCCACAGTCAAGGCGGCGCACTTGCATTACGTCTGGGGTATGAACAGCTCGTTGATGGAGTTGTGTGCTTGATGGGAGATACGTCTTCACAAGACGATGTGAATCACTTGCTTGCAACGCTTGGCACAGAATTACACGAGATACGTGAGAAAGGGTTTGTTCGTTATGAGCGAGACTCTGGACAAGCCAATTGGTACTCAGCAGATTTCTTTGAAGATTACTTGATGTGGAATATTTTTATCTATGCAACTTCTGAGGTTCCAAAATTATTTGTTGCGGGCAAACAAGATGTGTTTAACACCCCTGCTAAGATCAAAGAGTTGTTTGAAGAGGCAGCAGAGCCCAAACGCTATGTTGAAATTGATAGCGAGCACTCGTTTGAAGAAGAGCACGTGCAGGAAATTTCCATACATATCAAAGAATTTACTCAATAGTGCTTCGCCCGAGATATCACTCAGGAAAACCAGTTGTTTCCGAAATTTTCTTCATTTGCTCAATCCGCTTTTTAGCCAAGTCGCGGTCTACCAACCCGGATAATGTAAATGTACTTCCATAGTGCACTAGCGGAGTCTTCACATGTAGCGCCAACGTATGATCATTTTTTTCTACAACTTCAATATCTTCAATGTTTGAATAACTAATCACGCCTCGTTTTCCTATGCTACCCTGCAGGCCGTCAGTTCTTAACGTGTACGGGTATGCTTCGATAAAGAAAAAGAATGCTATAAACAGAGCTATAAAAATATATAAGAAGACAAAAAATAACACAGCGTCCATATCAGATGCTAATGTATCGTTTGTAAAAACATAAAGTGCTAGTAAGAAAAAAATGAATGCGTGAACTGTCATCGCATAAACGCCACGCTTTCTTGCTCTGGGCCAACTCCTCTGAAGTGTGAGTATTGAGTGAGGATACAATATTTCAGGAACGTTTCTTAGTGCGTACGCTTCTATCGCAACTGCAATCAACAGTATTAGTACCCTTTCTCGTAACGAGAACAAATTAGCTTCAAACACAAAAACCGGGACAGCCGCTGAAATAAATGCGAGTATTGAATCAAGAGGAGAAAGAGTGTTTTTCTTCGCTTCTGGTTTCACAAAGAAAAATTAAGAAAAAGAAAATATAAAGGTTGAGGAACTAGTCCTCTGTAAAGTCGTCTGGCGTTTCCGTGATGGTTTCGCCGTCTTTGAGTTGTCCACGTGCGCGAAGGTACTCATTTGACAATACCCAAAAGAGCAAACCAAGACTTTTCTTTCCTTTGTTGTTACATGGAACGACAAAGTCAATATTGTTTGCTGTGTTGTTTGAGTCGCACAGACCAACAACAGGAATTCCTACTCTGATTGCGTCTCGAACTGCGTTTCGGTCAGGCCAT
>SKIA01000051.1 GCA_007116645.1 Candidatus Woesearchaeota archaeon | reverse complement strand
TCTGTTTGCACCTAGCCAGAACTCAACGATTGAGCTTGGGTCTTGGTCACGGAATGCTTGTGTTGCTACAACGTCACGGATACCGATTTCGATTCCTGCAACAGTGTCTGTTTGACCTGCTTGAAGGGTTCGTGTGGTTTCTCCGTTGACAAGTAGGCGTACAACGTCGTTGGTACCAACAAGAAGTACAGTTACTTCGTATTCTTGTCCGTCAACTGTGTATGTTCTTGTTTGTCCTGTACTCAAAACATCTGATACGTCTCCTGCGAGAAGTGTCAGTTGTAGCGTGTCAGATCCGTCAGTAACTGCTTGCGTGATTGTGTAGTAGCTTCCAAGCATGAAGATTGGTTCATCTTCGAAGTCTACTGCAACGCCGTTGGTGATTGTTGAGCGAAGTCCTGACGTAAAGTCGAGTTCGTACTCAAAGATTGATTCTCCGCCTCTAAAGAAGAGTGCAGGAACGTTTTCTCTGGTTCCGTCTCGCAATTGTCTTTCGTCGAACATAACTGTTCCGTGTCCAGTAGCGTCGTCAGCTTGTAGGCGTAGAACTTGGGTGTAACCAGTGTTTCCACGTCGAGTTGAGACGGTTCCTGAGCGAAGCATTTCTAGGTCGTTTGATGAGATGGTCTCAACAACTGATGAAACTTCTTCTCCGAATTCTAGAATATCTCCTGATGCACGGATTTGCTTAACGTCTCCTGAGAGTTGCGTTGAGGTTGATCCGTCAATTGAGACAGGTGTCGTTGATGCTGCTTGCAATGAAGCTGCAATATCGATTGAACCGATAATGTCTTCTGCTGCTGCGTTGGCTCCTACGACGATGCGTCCGTCAAAAGCTCCGTTGGACATTACAAAGTCTGGGTAGTCTGCTAGCGATGGCGCTGCTGCAAATGCTGCTGTAGCTGTTAGGCCAAGCATACCTGCGCTTGCACCGATTGCTGCGATTTTTTTTACTGTTTTTTTTATATTCATTATCTTAACACCTCCATGTTCAACAAAACATACGTTGTATGTAATGTTGCACCATGTCCGGTTGTGCTATGCACAGTTTACGCTGCAACCACCGTTTTTGCGTTGGTCGCGATTTATGCCTGTGCATAACAACAGACTGGTGAGTCTGTGTCGAATACTAAAATATGGACTTCAGCTTATAAAGTTTTCGCACTACAAATCAATGTGAAAAGCCCAGAATGCGCGTACAGAGGCTGTGAGGACATAATTTGCCATCCATAGACTTTTGTATCTAAACAGTGACACAAACAACCTCGACTTAATCAACACATAATCGCGCCCAAAACCACAAAAAACGTCCTATTCAAACTTAAAACTCTAAATTGAACCATCAGCAACCCCTTCACCCGAGCAACACCCTGTCCTTTATAAACAAACCGATTGAGTCATACTTTGTCACACACGAATAATCGATCATTTTCTTCAGAATCGCCGTAATTTACTCAAGAACATATAGAAAGGCGAGAAAATATACACTCACACGTTCACTCCGGAAAACAATCCCCTAACTGATATAGTACTTTTGCACATTCAAAATATTTATGTATATCATACCATAACACTATGGTATGGATTTGAAAACACGCATCTTGTGCCTGCTCTTAGAAGAAAGATACACTCCTCGCAGCATTCGTGAAATCGCACAAACGCTCAAAGCAGACTACAAAAACACGTACAACGCAGTGATGGCACTAAAAGACAGCCTCCACCTAAGAAAGGTGGGCGCATCATACCAAATAACTACTAACAACAAACTCACTCCAGACTTATTCACAGCAGAAGCTGAGCGTACAAAATCCATCCAACTCAAAACACTCGTTCAAGACATCAAAGACATACAAGACCCCTTCTTTATCGCAATCATCTTTGGCTCACACGCGAAAAAACAAGCAACAAAAAAATCGGATGTTGATCTATGTATTATTACGAATACGCCCACTCTTAGCGAAACAATTCTAAAAAAAACGCAAATATTCCCATTCCCAGTGGAAATACACTCGTTTACCACGAAACAATTCATATCAATGATGCAATCCACACAGCCTTCTGTGGCGCGGGAAATAGCACAACACGGTGTTATCGTTCGCAACACAGAAGCATACTATGACCTCATCAGATAAACGATTGCGCCCGAACCCGGAAAACAATCCCACAACGAATATAAACTTCAAACACCCCCAGAACCCTATGTCAAAAAAGTTTGTCATGAAAAAATTGAATTTCAACGGAGTAATTGTTGACGCACGAATTCCCGTATCAGCATTAGACACTTGGAAAGACCTAATCGTTGAGTAGTTCTTCTGGTTTTACAACACGAGAATAAAACCGTAATTTATCTGGATGCTGAGAAAACGCGCCACGAAACTTCTTGTCATGCGTTACCACAACCATCCGTACTTTTGACGCAATATCCAAGTGAAGAGCGTCCTTAAAATCAAGATTTGCTTTGGCAACCAAGTCCATGAATGTGTTTGTCAATAAGTTTCGCTTATTCAAACTACTTATCTCTGATACCTCATACTCTCGCATAACGCGATCATATAGCGAACGCGCCTTTCTAATAGTGCAGTTCTCTTCACGCATCAAACGCTGAAGAATCTCAGTGCGAGTCAAAATAGATGTCGTAAACGAATACTGTCTTTTGCGTAACAAAACAAGCACCCCAGTACGTATCGTTCTCTTCCAGCGAGAAGTCGAAAGAAGCCGTAAACACTCGCCATAAAGCAAGTTTGCGTTGATATAAACTGTCTTCATAACACACTATCACACGCGAATTTTCATAACACTTGCCTCTCAAGTCTTGAAAGGCTTGCGTAAAAAACAATACGCTTCCAAACACACTCAAACACTCTATTTATATACCCACATCACAAAACCACATCCATGGCACGCGTAGCAGTAATCGGAGCAGGATTTGGCGGACTCACAGCAGCAGCACTAGCAGCAAAGCAAGGACACGAAGTGATCCTAATAGAAAAAAACGAATCAATAGGTGGCAGAGCCTACGTTTACAACCAAAGCGGATACCAATTCGACATGGGACCGAGCTGGTATATGATGCCAGAAGTCTTTGAAGACTTCTTCAAACAATTCAACAAAGAAGTCCCGTACAAACTCACAAGACTTGATCCTAGCTACAGAATCTTCTTCAAAGACGAAACTATCGACGTGCACGCAGACCTCAAAAAAAACCTTGAACTGTTTGAAAGATTAGAAACAGGCGGAGCAGAAAAACTCCAAAAATACCTTGATCAAGCAAAATACCAGTACGACACGGCAATGAAACACTTCATCTACCGACCGTACCTGAAACACTCAGACATGCTTGATATAAAACTGGGCCTTGAAAGCCTTAAACTCAAGCTCTACAAAAGCATGCAAAGCTATGTCTACAAAGAATTTGAAAGCGACAAAGCAAGAAAGATACTCTTGTACACATTAGTATTCCTCGGAGGCGCACCCAACAAGACGCCAAGCCTGTACAGCCTGATGAGCCACGTGGATTTCAACCTCGGAGTATATTATCCAAAAGGAGGCATGCACGCAGTCGCAAAAGCAATAGCGCATGAAGCAGAATCACACGGAGTAACAATACACTTAAACGAAGCAGTAGAATCAATCAACACCAAAGACGGCAAAGCAACAAGCATCAGCACAAACAAGAACACCTACGAAGTAGACGCAATCATCGCAAACGCGGACTACCACCACGTCGAAACACAACTACTAGACGCAAAAGACCAGACATACCCAGAAAAATACTGGAAAAAAAGAACAATCGCCCCCTCGGGACTCATTATCACATTAGGCATCAACAAAAAACTCCCAGAACTTGACCACCACAATTTATTCTTCGCACACGACTGGGAAAAACACTTCGCAAACATCTTCGAAAACCCGGACTGGCCAGACAACCCCAGCTACTACGTGTGCAAACCAAGTCACACAGACAAAAAAGTAGCGCCAAAAGGATGCGAAACATTGTTCATCCTCGTACCCGTAGCAGCAAACCTTGATGACACAAACAGAGAAGCATACGCACAAAAAATCATCGACCACTTAGAAACACTCATCAAAACCCCATTAAAAGAACACATCGTAGAAAAAGGAATATTCTCACACAGAGACTTCACACAACGATACAACGCATACCAAGGAACAGCACTCGGCCTTGCACACACACTCATGCAAACAGCCAGCTTTAGGCCCAGACAACAATCACAAAAAATTAAGAACCTGTACTACGCAGGACAATACACACACCCCGGCATTGGTGTGCCCATGACGGTTATCAGCGGAGAAATAGCCGCCAAACTCCTATGAAAAAACAACTCTTCAAACAAGCAAGTAAGACCTATTACTACTCCACAAAACTCTTTCCCAAAGACGCACAAATAGACGTTACCACGCTGTACGCGTTCGTGAGAACAGCAGACGACTTTGTCGACAGCGTCCCACCACAACCAGAAGCATTCAAGCTCTTTGAAAAACAATACCGAGAAGCACTCAAAGGACACCAAACACACAACGAAATAATACACGACTTTGTTATCCTCCAAAAAAGAAAGCAGTTCAAACAAGCATGGGTGGACAGTTTCTTAGCAGCAATGAAACAAGACCTCAACCCCAAACCATGCAAGACACTCAATGAAGCAATCAAATACATGCACGGATCAGCAGAAGTTATCGGGCTGATGATGGCACAACTCTTAGACCTACCAAAAGAAAGTCATCAAGCAGCAAAACTCCTCGGAAGAAGCATGCAATACATCAATTTCCTAAGAGACATACAAGAAGACAACGAACTCAAAAGACAATACATCCCGCAAAGCATCCTCAAAAAACACGGACTAAAAAACCTATCAAGAGCCGAAGCAGAAAAAAAGCCAGAAGCATTCAAAACACTCATCCGAGAAGAACTCAAACGATACGAAGAATGGGACGCAAAAGCAAGACAAGGCTTTGCATACATTCCGAAACGATACCGCGTACCAATCCAAACAGCAGCAGACATGTACCGCTGGACCGCAAACCAAATTCATAAAAACCCACATATCGTGTATGAAAAGAAAGTAAAACCCTCAAAAGCACGAGTCATCACCACAGGAGTAACAAACGCGCTATGAAACAAGCACTCAAAAAGCACCAAGAAGCAATTAACACCGCGATCAACAACGCACTCAACAACGACCTTGAGCAAGCAGGAACGTTAGGAAAAGAAGTGAACGAGCGCCTCAAAAGCTTTGCGACAAAAGGCAAAGGAGTACGCGGAGGACTCGTGTGTGCAACATACCAATTCTATCACGAAACAATACCACAAAACATCACAGACACCGCAGCAGGAATAGAACTCATCCACGCAGGCCTATTAATCCACGATGACATCATGGACGAAGACCACACACGAAGAGGCATGGCGGCAAGTCACGAACACTACGCACAACTACACACACAACACCCAAACCCAAGAAAAGCAGGAGAATCACTAGCAATTTGCGAAGGAGACATCGCATACTTTCTCGGATACACATTATTAGACCACGAAGTAGCAAGAAAAATCATACACGACATCGCACTTGTCGGCGTTGCACAAATGCACGACATCGCAAACGAACACCAAGAACCAACCGTCGCCGACGTGATGAGATGCTACGAATACAAAACCGCGCGCTACACATTCTCCATGCCCATGTGGGCAGGAGCAACCCTTGCCGGAGAGAAAGAAACAGCAGACAAACTCTACCAAGCAGGAATACACGCAGGCATCCTCTACCAATTACGAGACGACGAGCTAGGATTGTACGGAAACCCAGACATCACCGGAAAGCCGCGAGCATCAGATCTTCGACAAGGAAAACACACCATCCACACCGCACTACTCAAAGAACACACGAGCACTGAAGACTACGAGATAGCAAGAAAAAAGAGTCTGACACAATCACCCGAAGACATTGACTGGGTCGTAAACCTTATCACCACGAGCGGCGCAAAAAAAAGAGCGCAAGAACTCATGGATAAACACGCACAGCACGCACAAGACATCATCAACACCACAAACCTTGCCCAAGAGCACAAGCAATTCCTAAAAGAAGTCATAGCGTACTGCCGAGAAAGACAGAAATGAAGCTCATAAAAATAAGTCGCCCACGATTCTGGCTCTACACCGCAGGGCCATTCATGGTCGGAGCCGCCGCGGCAACAACCACGCCAACAGCACTTCTTAGCATCCCATTTCTTGTTGGCCTGCTCTACTTTCTCATACCAGCAAATATTTTCTTGTACGGCATAAACGATCTCGCAGACAAAGACACCGACAAACACAACAAGAAAAAAACCGATAAAGAACACCGCCTAAAAAACGCGGAAACAAGAAACCTCACCATCGCAGTAGCAATAAGTGCACTATTAGGAGTCGCGCTAGCAGCAACACAGCACTCACTCGTACTCCTCTTCACGATAGCCTATCTCTTGCTCGGAGCAGCATACAGTATTCCACCAACACGATTCAAAAAATGGCCGTTTGTCGACTCAGCATCAAACATACTATACATCATGCCAGGTATCGCCGGATACGCACTCATCACGCAGTCACTTCCGCCACTGTGGGCAATCATAGCGGGATGGACGTGGGCGTGGGCAATGCACCTGTACAGCGCAGTTCCAGACATCGCGCCAGACAAAAAAGCAGGCCTAAAAACGACCGCCGTCACCATAGGAAAAAACTATTCACTCACCCTGTGCGGAATACTCTGGGCGACAACTGCCCTGCTCATAGGACTAAACGCGTCGCCAACACTGTTCATGCTCGCACTCATCTACCCAGCCCTTGCAGCAATCATTCTGGTAAAACAACTAGACGTTGAGAAAATGTACTGGTACTACCCCTACATCAACGCAGCAGCAGGATTCATCCTGTTCTGGGTGGTGCTCTTATGATAAACCGACTCACACTGCTCGCAATGTTTGTTCTTGGAATCATAGCTAGCAACGTCATGAGCACGCCCGTACCGTTTGCAGCATTTATTGCTACACTTCTCTTCGCACTCCCAGCAATCTACGCGCTCTACAAAACAACCAACACAAAAACAACAGTAATCGCATTCATCTCACTCGCACTCTTCGCGCTCATCATAGAAGAAATAGCAGTCGCAACAGGCGTTCCCTACAGCGGATTTGCGTACTCAAACCTGCTGGGAACAACACTCATCGCAGTACCGCTCGCAACACCACTCAGCTTTTTTGCACTCGCAATAGGAGCATGGGCGTACGCCGCAAACAGCACCTTGCACCCAGGATACAACAAGAAAAAACACGTGCAAACATGGAGCATAAAACAACGATTCATCCTAGGAGCAGCAACAGCAATCATCCTTGTGATCGCAGACCTCATCTTAGACCCCGCAGCCACCGCGCTAGGCCTATGGATCTGGGCAAGCCCCGGAGCATACTACGGCGTTCCCGCAATCAACTTTGTGGGATGGGCACTCGTAGGGTTTCTTGCAGGAGTAAAACTCACCTTCATCGTTCCTAAACCAGACATCAAACTCACACACAGCCTACAACTCATCATCGCATACTGGGTGGGCGTGAGCGCAGGCCTTGGCCTGATGATACCCGCAGGCCTTGGAGCAATCATCTCAGTGCTCGCATACCACCGCTACCGACACCTGAAAGGGAAGTAACCGATAAAGTCGGAAAAATTCCAATTATCTGTTAACAAGACATTAAAATAATACGTTCTACAACAGCATATGCGTATCACACTCAGTAAACACGCAAAAAAACGTGCTCAGCAGCGAAAAATAGCGCCAGCATGGATCGAGGAGACAATCAAGCAACCAGATATACTCACTCGTGAACAGCAGAAGTACTACGCAAGAAAAAAACATAACGGACTCACACTAGAGGTCATTTACGTGAAAGAAAGAGATATAAAAGTCGTAACCCTCTATCCCATATAACGATGAATATACGATATGACAAAGAAGTGGACGCAATGTACATTACATTACGCAAAGCACCAGTTGCTAACACAAAAAAAGTTGATGATAACACAGTCATCGATTATGATGAGAACGGGCGAGTCATAGGAATTGAACTTCTCTTTGTTACTGAACACAATCCAGACATTCTCAAAGAATTCTTAGTAGAACAGTCTGCGTGAGCAAAACTGCGGATGGCGAAAAACAAACAGTTTTTCGACTACGCATTATTGAAAAAAAAATGCGGATGCATGGAAATCAACAGATTTCCAGCTACGCAGTTGCGTAGCAACTGCGGATGCCAGGAGTTCGAAAACAAAACGTTTTCGGCTCCGGCC
>SKIA01000005.1 GCA_007116645.1 Candidatus Woesearchaeota archaeon | reverse complement strand
TGATGAGTTTTGGCGCAAGGCCTTCAAGGCGCACAAGCACTTTTGCTTCTCGCTTTGTGCGGCTGTTGCGCAAGCTTGCGTCAAGGTCTGGGTGGCGGTACGTTTTTGCTTTTCGATCTTTTACTACTACTCCATCTTTTTTTGTGAGCGTGGCTTCTGCTCCTTGCGCGAGTTTCATGTGAGAAGAAGTGTTTTGTGGGTTAAAAAGTTGTTGAGAAAATAAGAAAAAAAAGAAATGAGGAGTTTACTCCTCGTCTTCGTCGTCTTCTTCAACAACCTTTTTCTTAGCTTTTTTAGGAGCTGGCTCGTCTTTTTCGGCTGCGAGAGCTTCTTCAAGACCTTCTTTGAGCGAAGCAAGACCTTCTGTTGATGCTTTTGGCGTTTTTTCGCGTTTTGGGCGTTCAACGTATTGTGTTTCTTCTAGGTCGTCTTCTTCTTCGCTGTCTGCTTTTTCGTATCGCAGATATCTGATGTCTGCTGACCGAACAGGGAAGACTGCTGAGAGTTGGTCTTTGAGGTATTTTTGTAGTCTGTTGTTTGCGATGTCTGAGATGACGGTGTCAAACGAGTATTTTCCAAGTGTTTCTTTGATGAGTTCTCTGCAGCGTGCGCGAAGTGCTTTTTGTACTTCTCCGTCTGCAAGCGTTCTCGTCATAATCACTGGTTTTACACGAACGATTTGTCCTTTCTTTGTGCGCGCTCTAAATGAGTCTGCAACTTTTGATCGTCCTCTTCGTGCAAGGCGGCGAGTGCTTGCTTGTTGCATTTCTACACCGAGCGTTTTCGTGCTTGCTTTTCCTTCTTTGAAGTCAGTGACTGCGAAAAAGACGTTCATGCTTTGCTTTTTTGGGTTGTTGGTGAGCGTCATTAGGTTTACTTTGACGTGTTTTCCAACGATGTTTTCTGTTTCGTAAACGAATGTTTGTCCGATTTCTTGTTGTTCAAACAGCTTTGGTGCGTGAATTGAATACCATTTCCGCTTTCCGCGGCGAATTTTTTGTGCCATATGTTTTTCCTCCGAACCCCCCGTATAGGTAGGCATTGATAGCCGTCTTATGGGTTCTTATGGTTGGGAGAACGTGGTTTTGTTTAAAAAGTTACTCTCTGATGCGTTTTTTCTGAGTTAGTTTTTCAAACAGTTCTGGATTTGTTTCTTTGATGTATAAAAACACTGGCCCGTGTATGACTGGCTTAAGGTCGTATGTTGAGAAGAGAGCATCTAATTGCGCGTGCGCGTCGGTTTCTTTATGTTCAGACACGCATTCAATTTCTCCGATTCGATATGTTTTGTTGTTGATAATTGAATTATCCAAGTCTATTCGCGCGTTTGAGAGAGTGTAGCTACGTCGATGTTTGTGAATAGTGATACGGGGCGCATACGCGCTAAGGGGCTGAGAAAGTACGTTCGCAATTTCTTCGCCCTCGTATTCTTTGTATATTTTTGTCTCGCCGCTGTTGTCTTGTGCTCCTACTTTGAGCTCAAGCTTTCCATTTCGCTCGCGCAAGAATATGTCTGACAGCCATAGGGAGTGGTCTTCATCATCATAGTATATGTCTGTGAGTTGTGTTTCAAAAAGAAATTCTGCGTCTTTGATGAGCAAAGCTACTTTTTCTTCTTCGTACAAGAATTTGCGTTCTACTTCAAACATCAAGATCAGTCACGTACAGTGCGTTTTGCTCAATAAACTCTCTTCTAGGCTCCACTGCGTCGCCCATAAGCACGGTAAACATTTCATCTGCAGAAATTGCATCTTCAATCTTTATTTGTTTGAGTTTTCGCGTGTCTGGGTCCATGGTGGTTTCCCAGAGTTGGTCGGGGTTCATCTCTCCAAGACCTTTGTAGCGCTGAACTTGTGCTCCGGTCCCGAGTTCTTGTAGGAGTTTATTTTTCTCTGCGTCTGTGTAGCAGTAGTGTTTTGCTCGTCCTTTTTTTACTAAGAACAGTGGTGGTTGTGCCATGTACACATATCCGCTCTCGATGAGTGGTTGCATGTGTCTGAAAAATAGTGTTAGTAGTAGTGTTGAGATGTGTGCTCCGTCAACGTCTGCGTCCATCATCAGAATTATTTTGTGATAGCGCAGTTTTTCGAGTGAAAACTCTTCTCCGATTCCGCATCCAAGGGCTGTGATGATGTTTACGACTTCGTTGTTTGCAAGGACTTTGTTGAGTCGCGCTTTTTCTACGTTCAAGATCTTTCCTCTCAAAGGAAGGATTGCTTGAAACTCTCGTTTTCGTGCTGATTTACTTGACCCGCCCGCCGAGTCTCCTTCGACCAAGAAGAGTTCTGCTTTTGTTGCGTCTTTTTCTTGACAGTCAGCAAGTTTTCCTGGGAGCGTTGAGCTTTCTAGTGCTGATTTTCTTCTGACAAGGTCTCGTGCTTTTCGTGCTGCTTCGCGCGCTTTTGCTGCTGAGACTGCTTTTTCAATGACCGTCTTTGCTACTTTGGGGTTTTCTGCAAAGTATGTCGTGAGTGCTTCTGAGAGGATGCTGTCTGTGATTCCTTTTACTTCGCTGTTTCCGAGCTTGGTTTTTGTTTGCCCTTCGAACTGTGGTTCAGGAACTTTTACTGAGATAATTGCGGTAAGTCCTTCTCGTGTGTCGTCTGATGAAAAGCTAAAGTCTGCGAGTTTATTTTTGCTTGCGTAGTTATTGAATGTCCGTGTGAGTGCTGCTTTAAAGCCTGAGAGGTGTGATCCTCCTTCGTGCGTGTTGATGTTGTTGACAAATGAGAACACGCTTTCTGAAAAGCCGTCTGTGTATTGGAGTGCTGCTTCAACAACAACGTTGTCTTTTTCTCCGACCACCATGATGGCTTCGTGAAGGCCGTTCTTGTTTTTGTTCAGGTGTTCTACAAATGTTTTAATGCCTCCTTCGTACGAAAACGTCTTGGTCGTGTTTGTTCGCTCATCGCTGAGCGTGATGGTGATTCCTGCGTTGAGAAAGGCAAGTTCTCGTAGGCGTGATTGAAGGATGTCGTATTGGAATTCTATTGCCTCAAAAATTTGTGCGTCTGGAAAGAAGGTGACTGTTGTTCCTGTGCTTTGTGATTCTCCTACGACTTGTACGTCTCCGTTTGGTATTCCTCTGTCGAATCGTTGTTCGTACAGCTTTCCATCGCGCGATACTCGTGCAACAAGCCATTCTGAGAGAGCGTTTACTACTGAGATTCCTACTCCGTGCAGACCTCCTGATACTTTGTAGGTGTCTTTGTCGAACTTTCCTCCTGCGTGGAGTTTGGTCATGACGACGGTGAGGGCTGACATACCATATTTTTCGTGGTGTGCAACCGGAATTCCTCTTCCGTTGTCGTCAACACTTAATGATCCGTCTTTGTGAATGGTTACGAGAATTTTGTCACAGTGACCTGCCATTGCTTCGTCAATGGAGTTGTCTACTACTTCGTAGACGAGGTGGTGTAGTCCTCTGATTCCTGTTGATCCAATATACATTCCTGGGCGTTTTCGTACTGCTTCAAGGCCTTCAAGAACGGTGATGTTGCTACTGTCGTATCCTTTCTCTGACATACTATGAAGACAGTTGCTGTTGTTTATAAATATTGGTGTTCAGGCGTTTTGTAAGAGAACGCTTCTCGTGTCTGAATTCAGGCTTTTAAGCTCATTCAAGAAACATATTTATTTACTATATGGCTAATAAATAGTGTAAAAAAAAGAATTTATCCGATTGCTCGGCGTACATCAACAGTTTCGCAACTCATGACGTTATCCATTTGTTGAATTTCTTTTTCAAGAGATTCTGGACTTCCTTGAGATTCGTCCATTACGAACGTAATTTTGATTGCTTTTAGGCCAAACGCGACAGGTTCAATCTCTGTTTTTGTCTCATCATTTCCGGTGAACACTGCGATTTTTTCCAAAGCCGCCTTTTCAAGTGCCTCAAGATCTGCTTCTACAGTATCAGGCATGATTTTTACGGTTACAACTGCTTTTCCCATGCATCATAGCAACTGCGCGACATTTAAGAACATACCGGTTTTACTGTATGCATGCTTTCTGCAACACACATCGATAATGGATATGATACTACTCTTGTGCTGCTTCATGGCATATTCGGAAACCGTTCCCAGCTTAAACGTTTTCATGATGTACCTGCGAATATTCTTGCAGTTGACTTGCCCGGGCACGGAAAGAGTAGTTCTTGTCCGTATGATACAATACTTCCTTGTATGAATGAGCGCCTCAGGCAAACACTTGAGCACTATGCTGTCAAACAACACATCTTGCTCGGCTATAGTCTTGGAGGGTTTCTTGCAGTTGATTTGCTGGCAAGTGGCTGGGAGTGCGAAGCAGCAATTGTTATCTCTGCAGGTTCGCGTCTTCCGAGAATGGATTTTGTGCAGGACTATGGTGTTCTTGCACGCGCACAAAAGGTCCTTCCCAAGCATAAAGACCTCATAGAACGCGCAGTGGACATGTTTAGAAAGCTTCACGAAGAGCCGTTTTCAGTGCGCGGAGAACTTGATGTGTCAGAAGCACTCGCGTTTTTATCTGCGCTAAGCAACAAAAACTATGCTCGCCCGCTACAGAAAATTGACTTGCCAGTTTTGATTCTTCATGGACCAAATGACATGCTTATTCCTCCGCAGTTTGGACGAGACTTACAAAAACACTTACCAAATAGTACTCTTATTGAGCCAGCAAAAACAAATCATGCATCAATTCTTCGTTCTTCAAAAACGCATGAGGAAATTAAATCGTTTGTTGAGAAAACACATAAATAGTGTCCTTTCCATAAACTTCCCATGACCAATATTCTTGCTTTAGCAGATGATTTCGCACAAAGTGAAATTGAGCGTTATGGTTTGCCAAGTAAGATAAATTTTGATGTTTCTAATCAGAAAGGGGCTGAGCTTGCTAAACTACTCGGCGCAGATGAGCATATTGTGGCATTAGGAACGCGCCTTATGGACGTAAAGCTTGGTGAAGCATCTGCAAATAATGTGCTCTCAGATCACATTACTATGAGTGCAGATGCCGCACAGAAGTTTTTATCAGAGCATAACGTATCTGAAGAAATTATGCAAAAAGTGCTTGCGTGTGTGCGTGAACATCATGAAACCTCTTGGAGCTGTCTTGAGGCGGAAATCTGTGCGAATGCGGATTGTTATCGTTTCCTTTTGGTACATAACTGGCTTGCGTTCGTGCATTCATTAGGTGCTCAAGGCATGCCTTTTTCACAAGCGATCGTACTTGCAAGACAAAAAGTTGATGAGAAAAGAACTATTCTTTCTTTACCTTCTTGTATCAAAGAACTTACTCCACACTACGAGTGTATTCAAGAGCTGCTTAACAAAACACGCTTAGTTTGGTCCGACAAACCCGCAGTTAGGGCAGGTGTAGGCAGCAACGATTTGGCGAGAATTCTTTGAGCGAACAATATTTGCTTTCAGGCATGCTGGGCAAGGGAATTGTACGCTACCAACGTCGTTGGTGATAAGCTTGTTTGATGCATTATCAATCTTCATACACTGCGGAAACGACTAACGGTTTATAAAATCATCTCTTGCTCGCAGCCGCAACAAGCCCCATAAACAAGGGTGCCGGGGTGTCAAGTGTGCTTTTCAGCTCAGGATGAGCTTGTGTAGCGACAAAAAACGGGTGCTCTGGCAGTTCAATAAACTCTGCGAGTTTTCCGTGCATGCCGCTGAGAACTAGACCGTGCTCTGTGAGTGTATCATGGTATGCAGGGTTTATTTCGTAACGGTGACGGTGCCGCTCTGAAACTGTTTGCGAGCCATATAACTCTGAAACTATGCCTTCTGTAAGGGTTGCTTCCCACGCTCCAAGGCGCATAGTCCCTCCTTTCTCGGTTACTTCCAGTTGCTCTGGAAGAATATCAACGACAGGGTGTATAGTCTTAGGATCAACTTCTGTACTATGCGCACCAGCAAGACCGCATACGTTTCGAGCAAATTCGACCACTGCAAGTTGCATTCCGTAGCAAATGCCTAAGTAAGGAACGCTGCGTTCTCGGCAGTGCCTGATAATGTCGATTTTCCCTTCTATCCCTCTCGCACCAAAACCACCAGGAACAATAACGCCATCAACACCCTCAAGATCTTGGGCAGTACCATTTGTGGTGTCAACCCAAACTACTTCTAAGCGGACGTTATTGTGTGCTGCTGCGTGCTTGAGTGCTTCAACCACTGATGCATAACTGTCTTCGAGCGCGGTATATTTGCCTGCGATACCGATGCGCACTGTCTTGCTTGAGTTTTGCGCTTTCTCAAGCAGGGTTTGCCAGCGATTATCATAATTCGCAGTTAGTGAGAGGTGCTCGTTTACGTAGTCGAGCACTCCTTGCTCATGAAAGTTTCTTGGGATGTCATACACGTCGGCAAGGTCATGTCCTGATACGACGAGCTGTGCTCCTGTGAAGAGGCGTATTTTTTCTTTGAGCGAGTCACTGACTGGTTCTTCTGAGCGCGTAATGATGATGTCCGGAGTGATCCCTCGCTGCAACAAGAGCTGAACTGATTGTTGGGTTGGTTTTGTCTTGTGCTCGCCCACACACCCGGGTTTAGGCACGTACGCAAGATGTACAAATAAGGTGTTTTTTCTTCCAATTTCTCGGGCAAGCTGTCTTGATGCTTCCACGAACAATTCGTTTTCAAGATCGCCTACTGTGCCGCCAATTTCTAAGAGAGTAATATCTGCTCCTTCTCCTGCGCATCGCACGTATTCTTTGATGGTGTCTGTGACATGCGGAATTAATTGAACGGTTTTTCCAAGGTAGTCTCCTTTACGTTCTTTTTTTCGCACCTCATCATAAATACGCCCCATAGTGATGGATTGTTTTTTTGAGCACGACACTTTCATGAATCGCTCGTAGTGTCCAAAGTCCATGTCTACTTCTGTCCCATCATCAAGCACGAATACTTCTCCGTGCTCTACAGGATTCATAGTTCCGGGGTCGACGTTGAGGTATCCGTCGCACTTAATTGGTGCGAGGGTGTAGTCTTGTGCGAGTAGGTGTCCTATTGATGCGCTCGCAACGCCTTTTCCAAGACCTGATAGGACTCCTCCTGTAATGACTATTAGTTTCATATCTCCCCGCGTGTTTTTCGCTTACGCCTTATTTATGTGTTGTGGTCTTTTTTCCGAAAAATCAGAAGAAATAGTTGTACAGTCCGGCGTATACTTTCCATCCGTCAAAGCCAGGGATGGGGAGCATGTTAAATACAAAGAGCAGTCCGTTGATGTACAGACTGTATTTCCAGAAGGTCAACCAGTTTGTGTCAAGCTTTTGTGTTTTAAGCACGAGCAAGCTAGCAATCCAAAGCATTCCGTTAACAGCTGGTCCTGAAAAGGCGATGGTTGCGTGCTGAATGTGTGTTAATCCGACGCCAGTAATGCTTACGTATGCTGGCACAATAACAATAAAGGGAATGCGCAAGAGTTTGATGACAACGCCTATGATCAAAAAAATGTATGCTGCTTGAAATGTTGCAGTGTATCCCATGCTCATCGCAACGAATTTGTGTCCTAGCTCGTGCAAAATGATTGGTGGCGCAACGAGTGCGCAGGAATACCAGAACCGTTGCATTTTGTCTGATGACTGCTTGAATGCTTCTACAGGGTCGTCAGACGTGGGTCGCTGAAAGAAATCCATGAAGATATATCCTGCCGCGATGGTCATGATTATCATGTCAATGATTTCTGGTCCTGTGATAAGTGCCATGTTTTTGTGTAAGCGTGCAGTTCTTTATGTAGTCTACGCTTTCACACCAAAGCATTTATAACTCTTGAATTCCCTTTTTTTTCCATGGGAGAGCATGATTACGCTGTATTGGCTGTTGTTGCAGTGGTTGCGATAGCAGCGGTAATAAGTATGGCAGTGTACGTGCCTTCTGAAGGCGTTCAAGACACAAGAAATTTTATTCCTGTTACGGGTTTTGCCACAACTAATTATGCTGATGTAGTCTCAGGAACGCCTCCTGACTACGATTTCACAGGTGATGGCAGATTGACTGTTGAAGATAGCTATTTGCTTGCTGAATACATCTACACGCAGCGTTGTCCGCGTACCAAGACGTGTGACGTAAATGGTGATGGTGTAGTAAATATGCTTGATTTAGAATTATTTAATACCATGATAGAGTCTCCTGCGACTGCTCCTCAGCCCGTCGCAAGAGCTCCTCAGGTAATTTCACGTTCTACTCAAAGATCGGCTGGTGTCGGTGCTCGATTGGCGTAGATCGGTACACAAGTTTTCCTTGGTCGTGTAGCTTATTCAAAAAATATCTAATGGTGTCGGCTTCTTCACCAGGTATTACGACTCGTTGTCTTCCTCTACGATGTATGTAGAGTACTGAGTCCTTTTCGTACACGACTATCATGCTGATGCCATGAATCCCCGAATGAATCCTTCTTCCCAATCTTCGATCCCTTGGCTGTCAAGTTGTTCTTCTGCGTCTTCCATTGTGTTAAGGTCGTCGCGTCTGACGTCTCGGCTGTGCCAAGCTAATGCTTCCTGTTCGT
>SKIA01000021.1 GCA_007116645.1 Candidatus Woesearchaeota archaeon | reverse complement strand
GTTCCATTGGTTTCTAAGAGCGTTTAATCAATATAAACGCTTTGTCAGAAAAAACAGAAAAGATTCGACGCACACTTATAAACAACGATTTGTTCCTGTTAACCATGAGAGTTGCGTTTGAAACAATAAGGTTTTTTCCTTCGTCGAATGGAGTGAGAGGACTGTTACTCAAGTTTTTTTCTTTTGAAATAACAGAAGAAGACTTGCTTACCGTTGGTCCGTACACAGTAGTAGACGGAGGACTGGACTTTGAGGCACACGACAAGAAATTCGAGCGCTTCATGGGAGTGTTATCTCGCGCCTTGAAAGACACTCTTTTTTGTACGATTACGAAAAACCCTGCAACCTACATTGACCGAACGTCAGGAGTGCCACTTATTGGCGCTTTGGAGTTTGGAATCATTGATAGAGGGAGTAACTTAATCGAGATTCGTCCGTGTAGCGGGTGCAACCTTGCGTGCACGTACTGTTCAGTTCACGAAGGCCCAGGAGGCCCTAAAAAACGCGAATTAGTAATTGAGAAGGATTATTTGGTAGAAGCGTTTGCCGAGGTTGCTGCGGTGAAGACAAAGCCCATGGAAGTTTTTATCGAAACACAAGGAGAGCCACTCTTGTACGCTGATCTTCCTGGAATGATACGAGACCTGCGCGCACGATACGATATCGTGCAAGTAACCATGGTGACCAACGGAACCTTCTTAACAGTTGACAAAGCAAAAGAACTTGCTGATGCAGGCCTTGACCGCATAAACTGGAGTATTAACAGCTTAGACCCTGTGCGTGCACGAGAGATCGCTGGGGCACACTACGATATAGAACGCGTAAAAAAATTGATACTTGAAGTTTCACAGCACATCCCAGTGTTGATGTGTCCTGTTATTATGAAGGACCTAAATGATGACGAGATGGAAGCATTTGTTGAATTCGCAAAACAAGTAAAGAAAACAGAACCAATCATTGGATTTCAGAACTTTTTATACTACAAAGGCGGTCGAAACCCCGTTGACGAAATGCCATGGGAAGCCTTTCGAGAGAAACTAAGTGCTCTTGAAGAAAAGCATGGCGTGAGATTATCAGTGTCTGCAGAAGACTTCTCAATCGTTGATGACGCTTCCCTGACAAAGCCGTTTAAGAAAAAACAAGTGATCGAAGTCACCAAGCTGTTTGCTGGAAGAATGCGTAACGAAATGTTTTGTCACGCGTCTGGACGCGTTGTGAAAGTCATTGGCCGCGTTCCTGACAAAGAAAAGTTTTCTGTGCAACTCATTCGCGACAAGCACAACATCTTTGTTGGCAAAGCAGTGTAAAACTTAAATAGCAGCAACCACACTAATAATGCATGAAAGAGATAGTAGAAGCGATACTTGCAGTCGATAATAAACATGTACAGTTCATAATTCTTTTCGGCTCACAAGCACAAGGAACGCAAAAAAAGTATTCTGATACAGACATCACGATAGGATACGACGGTCCTGTCGAGCACTCCTTCTTGATTGATGTAGCCGCTCATCTCCCAAATAATGTTGATGTCTCGCTATTTCATCAATTACCACTGGTTATTCGCGACCAAGCCTCTAGAGGAAGAATATTGTATGCAAGAGACAGAGAAGAGACTATTCAACAATTGCAATTCGTAAGAAAAGAGTTTTTTCGGTTTAAAAAACATTATGAAGAGCATGTCAAAGCTCGTCGGGAACGATTATATGCGCAAAACGAGAATTGAACAAAAACTTGCTGAGTTAGACACATATCTAAATGAATTACAACTCATTTTGCCTAATCCAGAAGACTACACCAAAAATCTTGTTACGCGCAGAGCAGCGGAGAAAACACTCGAATTATGCATTGAAACAGTGCTTGACATCGCAAATCTTATTGTCTCCGAAGAAAATCTAGGCTTTCCAGACGATGAAACACACGCAATTCAGCTGTTATCAACATCCATCATCCCTGAAGAGTTAGCTAAGCAACTTCTTAGGATGAAAGGCTTTAGAAACATCCTTATTCACCGATACGCAGCAATACAGCCAGAACTTGTTATTAGCTACCTTACAGATCACATCAAAGATTTTTCTGAATTTAAACAGGCAATCACCAAGTACTTACAATGACCCTAAAAGAACAGCTTATTCAAGGCTACCAAGAAGAAGACATGGAAGAGTTCTATTCTTGGGAAAACGCTAATCCTTAAGCGCAGGCCAACCCTTAGTAACTATTTGTGCTGCTGACAACACTGCTAGAGCAACTGATGCCCAGAGCACGATTTGCGTTGTTACGATAAGCCATCCGTCAGGATAGATAAGGGTTAAGACCAATAGTACTAGTAGTATTGATTGTCCGATAAACTTTATTTTGCCCAAAGACATGCTCGGAATCTCTTTGCCCTTTTGCGTTGCTAGATGTCTTATCCCTAATACGAGAAAGTCTCTAATCAGAAACGTACCAAACGCTATAGCTGAGATGCTATCAATAACTACAAAGTAAAGTAAGAGTACGTGAACAAGGATTTTATCTGCGAAATGATCAAGAAACGTACCGAGTTTTGTGATGGTATTAGTTTTTCTTGCAATAATCCCGTCAGCCGTATCTGTTAAGAGTGCTACGATAAGCAAGATTAATGCTATGACTGGTTGAGAGTCTAATAAGAGGAGAATCGGAAGTATCAAAAAGAGGCGGAGTATAGTAAGCATTGTGGCAAAGGTTAATCGCATAGGATTTGAGAAGGCTGGCTCATATAAAAACATACAGGGCGAGGTAATCTTAGTAGAAAACATCTTCTCAGTAGACTATGAACAATTACTTTCACTAGGCGTTGAGCGACTGGTCTTTGATTATGATGGGACTTTGTCATCTAAATGGAATGCATTGCCAGCTAACGCAGTTATTGAGTTATTATTAGAATTACAAAAAGACTTTGAGATAACCATCTATAGTAACAACTGGATATTCTGGAAAAAACGGCGGAAGTTTTTTTCTGCTTCCAATATAACATATGTGAAAACACAAAAGCCATTTCGATTTGAAGACGATGGAGAAATGAACACCGTCATTATAGGCGACAAATGGTTTACTGACAGAATTTATGCTTGGCGGCGGCACTGGGGCTGCGTGCTCGTTGGGAAATCCGCGTAGGTTTTTGGAAGTAATTCAGGAATTCTTTGTTAGTTCTTATGAAGAGTGTAATCAGTAGAAGTATATGAGTGAACTCGTGTATGTTGATACAAACGTCTGGCTTGATTACATTTACGACAGAAAAGATAATCTAAGACCTCTTGGAGCATTCGCATTCGAGCTCTTACGCAAAGCAATTCAGTGCCAATACACAATTATTATCTCAGACTGGACAGTAGTTGAAATTGAAAAACATAAAGCAGAAAACGAATTACATCAGGCACTACAATGGCTCAAACAAGCCAATAAACTCTTATGGGTGCACAGCACCCACACATTAAGACAACAAGCAAGAAAAAGCAATCACTGGCAAGACGAGTTACACGCACTTCTCGCAATCAAGGCAAGAGCATCATTTCTTGCTACGAGAAACATTTCCGACTTTAGCAATAGGCACACCTTCCAAGTTGTACTTCCTGAGCAACTCTGAAGAAGAAGCAGACACTAGTTTCTTGAAAAGTAGTTCATAATCATCTGTTGATAACACGCTCACTTCTCCTAAGCGAGATCCTTGAAGTGAACGCAGTCCGTCGATAAGCATCT
This sequence comes from Candidatus Woesearchaeota archaeon, assembly GCA_007116645.1. Classification (GTDB taxonomy): domain Archaea; phylum Nanobdellota; class Nanobdellia; order Woesearchaeales; family SKIA01; genus SKIA01. The sequence continues at coordinate 4,794 of SKIA01000021.1, read as the reverse complement.
CTTTACGGTACGATTCAACATTCTTCCTGACAGCATCCCTGATGAACTCTTGAGAGGAAGAAAACCCCGCTGGACGAGTAAGGGCAGTTACTTGATCATACAATTCCTTTGGAAGTCGCACGTGTACGAGTTGAGTCATATGTACGTAAAGGAAAAACAGTATATAATTGTTACTTTATTGATACCTTGTGAATTATGAAAATAATCCGGAAATCATTTGTTAGTTCTTATGAAGAATATAATCTCCTTACTCATGTGACGCTAATATACATTAATGCTAATCTGCTTTATGGAGAGTGTTTGAAATTGCTCTCTAAACATTCATGGAAGAGAACCATCCGAACAGGAATAGTAAAGGCTCTTTTGGAAAAACACTATACTTTCACCACATCAATTCTTACGCGAATGGAAATAATGCAACGACTTATACGTGAAGAGAACTGCTCAGTATTACAGGCGAGACGACGTTACGATGATGTTTGTGAAAAATTTTCCATATCACAAATCAGCAGTCTAAACAAGCACAACCTACTTACCAACGACTTTATTGACGTCATAGCAAAATCCAATCTTGACTTTAAAGATGCCCTGCACTTAGCAATAGCCTCAAAGCACAAGCTCATCGTAGTTACTCATGATAAAAAATTTTAAGGGTGCATTTTCTCAACACCAAGACAAACTACAATTTTATTCACGCATCGTAAAGCCATCAGAATTACTTAACGATTAAGTGCTTCCACTTGTCAAGAGCACTGACAGGAATAATAAAATCAGTAACTTGACCGTTTAAGTTTACTTTCTTAGTTATAAAACGCTTATCCATAGTGAATTAAAGTGTTTTGAATTTAAATGTTTTATGCAGTAAAACACGGAAAAACCTACTCAACAATTAAGTGCTTCCACTTGTCAAGCCCACTTACAGGGAGAATCATATCATTCATATGACCATTAATCATGACCTTTTTCTTCACAAAGCCCTTAGGAACCATATAGCATTAGATGTGAAAGTAGTTTAAATTAATTGTGTAGCAAAACACGGAAATATCTTGGCGCAAGACACGAGAAACGTATCAGATTTTGTGGGAGACCTTGTCGAAATTAAACTTCCTGAGAATCTCTAAGGAAGCTTCAGGAGTAAAAGTCTTTGCAAGCTCTCTTCGTTCCTCAGACGTAAGCTCTGAGACCTCAACAGAGTTTCTCGCACTCTCAAGCCAGCGCAAAGCATCAAGCTCACGAACCTTTTGCCGAAGGGACCCCAAAGTAATATCCGTTATTATAATATTCATGAAAATTTTCCGAAATTTTTACGTTAACGCATAAAAAGAACACAATCAGTAGGAATGCATGAGCGAGCGAATATACCTCGATACTAACGTTTGGCTTGACTATTATTGGAATCGTCAAAGCAAATATCTGGATCATGGAGCCATAGCACACAGAATACTTCTACGAACAATTGAGTGCGAGTTCATGCTCATAATTTCTGATATATTACTTAGTGAGCTTGAACGGTTTGTGGATGACATACAATCCCTTCTTGAACCGCTAAAAGAGAAATGCGTGTTTGTACGTGCGTCTCGTTCATCCTACACACGAGCAAAACAGCTTCCGTTACATTATCCAGATTCAGTACACATGATTCTTGCTCAAGAACATCAAGCAAGCTGTTTTGTGACTAATGATAAAGGAATTACTTCTGAAACTCTTCGTGTGGTTCAAAGCCCAATTCTTTGAGTAGATCTCTTTGGGAGGCTTCATACTCAGCGACGATCTGCTGTCGTTGTTTTAATGTAAGTACTTGTTCTGGTTGTTTTCCTAAATTCATGGCAAGTAGCTCTAAGCGCTTTTTATGTACAACCTCTCTAAATCCTTCTAGAATGAGTTCTTGACGGTTAGCATAGCCAAAGGCCTTAATCACGGATTCTGCTTGCTCAGATAACGAATCAGGAACAGAGAGTTTCACAGTAATAGTCATGGTACTGATAAGTACCTATTAGTACTTATATCTTTTGTAAGTTTGAGATGATGTGTAAGAACTCTTTCTCGTTGCGATCAAAATAATCTTGTTGAATAGTAAATCCCCTATACGTTATTTCATTACGAAGTTTTCGAAGCTCATCAATCTTCTCGCTTTCATACAAGAAGTCTTGTACGTGTTCTTGCACATACGCAATAAGGCATATATGGTTTGTGCTTGTATAACCGTGCTCGTACATGTGTGCAAATATGAGTTCTTTAATGATTTCATAAAATCCCTCTACTTTGAGCGTCACAAATTGTTGGTCGTTTTGTCTTTGCCAAAAGGCAAATCGTTGATTCGCCATGCTACGAAGCTGTTTTGCTCTTTGCTTATCAGGAAGGACTTTTCGTAGTATTCCTTGTTCTTGGCAGGTCTTGTAGTTCATCTAATCGCAGGTATCCGTATAGGAGTACTCCATTGATGATATTGTTTCTTAACTCTTGCGTGAGATTTTCCGGATTACTTTCGAATAAAAGATTGATTTTCTTACCAAGATACTCTTCATAGGGCGTTAGTGATAGTTTCATTGGTTTTGCTTGTACAAACAAATCAATATCACTATCTTGCGTGAACGTTCCCTTAGCACAACTACCAAAGAGAATAATTGTTGAAGGATAATGTTTTTTTATTTCCTCAATAAGTTTTGAAGAGAGTATTTTGTGCTTAATCCACGTTGTTTTATACAAACGCAGCTCAGAAGAGTCACTAGCATGATACGTAGGGTAAAGCGTTTGAGTATTTTGCGAGATAAACCCTAGTTCGTGCAAGGACTTAATATGAGGAATAACCGTTGCATGACTTTTATTGATAGCGCGAGCGATTTCTCGCACAGAATAATTCTTGGTAGGATACTGGATAAACAATTCTAAGATGGCATAAGCCGTAGTTGTAAATAAAGAGTTCATGGTCAGTTAATTCACCAGATGGTTAGAATAGTGACTAGAAGTTAAAAATGTTATGAAAGAAAAATTAAAAGAAAAAAAGGTAGGGACCCTAAGGGCCCCTGTTAGATTTACTGTGCTGAGCGAACTGAAACGTCGTTTCCGCCTGCGATGGTGACTTCAACTGAGTCTCCGGTTAGGCCTGAAACAGGTTCGGTTGCTGCTCTAGCAAGCACACGTGAGGTTTGAACTGTGTCACGAGCACTGAATCCAGCTACGAGGACAGCAACTCTGTTGCCAACCTCGAAGGTGCGGATCATACCCATACCAGGTTCGAAACCTTCTGCACAGTCTACTGGGTTACCAAGTAGTTGTGCTGCGATGCTGTTTGCACATGGTCCACCAACAACGATGTGGTTGGTTGACGCAGGGTTGGTGACGTCAGTGTCGAGCACTGCAAGGCCAACTCCAAGAACGTTAACGCGGTCTGCGCCTGTTCCTGTGGTCGAGATGCTTCGCTGGACTTGTCCGCCAACAACGTATACAAGTGCTTCAACTTGTTCGTGTGGGTAGTTAACGGTCAGGCGGTTAGGTCCTGAACTGTCAACATCGTACTCGTACCATGTACCGTATTGGTCGTAACCTGTTTCCAAGTCACTGTTTCGCTCACGCTCAACATTGAAGTACGTTGCACTTGCAGCAGCAAGGTTTCGTAGTTCAACACGGTCGCTTGCAGCAACGGTGAACTCCCATTCAGTTACAACAGGTACAGCACCATCTAGTTGGTCTGCAAGAGTTGTTAGGGTGTTCCCAATTGGCGTACCAACTGCGTCAAATCCACCTGAACCAGCACCCGTTCTGATTGGGTTGTATAGTTGAGCTGCTTGGTTTACAGTAAGAGCCACGTTGTCTGCGTCAGGTCCGAGTGAAAGAATTCCTCCTCCTCGAACAACTACGTTGCGCGCTTCACCAACTGCAAGGCCTGTGTTGTCCATATCAACAACAATTTGCCATTCAGCTGTTGGAGCTGCTGCGTTGAGGATCCAGAAGTCAAACGATTGTCCGCCAACTAGAAGGTCTCCAGCAGGTCCGAGTGCTCCGGTAAAGTCAATTGCACCGTCTCCAGCAGCATCATAGAAGTCTGCCCATTCATCATCTTCAGCCAAAGCAGGATCGAATGAAGCGACAATTTCTTGTCCTGATCCAGCATGTCTAAAGCGTAGTGTGTTTTGGTTTGAGTCAACACTGGTCCACTCAAGTACATATGACTCACCTGATCGTAGGTTGTCTCTGTACGACAAGAGGAACATGTCGTTTTGCTCAATAAAGATACCTTCGTGGAATACGAAGCGGTCTCTATCGTTACCAAAGTACACTTCATCGTTGTCAACATCACCGTAGATGTATGGAACAGTGAATGAGTCTCCACGAGTGTTCGTGAAAGTCAATTCGTATTCGTCATCTCCGCGAGGGTTGAACTCGATTGGTGTTCTTGTTGGTTGTGATAGACCTTCAAACACGATGTCCCAGTCAGGGTTTAGCATTGCCTCAGGGTATCTGAGGAATTGGCGTACGCCCTCACCTTCAGCAACGTAGATGTCGCTTCTAAAGTCTGCATCTGTTCGGATGTCGAACTTGATGTTGTTTAGGCGAATCTCTGATGCTGACGGGAAGCTGTATCTCATTTCTACGCGAGCTGCGTTTGATGAGAGGCTTTCTCTGTCAAGTTCGATTGTTCCAGGGGTTCCTGATGCTGTACTTGTTAGAACCATTCTGTTTGCACCTAGCCAGAACTCAACGATTGAGCTTGGGTCTTGGTCACGGAATGCTTGTGTTGCTACAACGTCACGGATACCGATTTCGATTCCTGCAACAGTGTCTGTTTGACCTGCT
>SKIA01000070.1 GCA_007116645.1 Candidatus Woesearchaeota archaeon | reverse complement strand
ACAACAAAGAAATAGAAGTGCTCGGCAGACAAGGAGTAGAACAAGAAGCAGACCGCATCCTTGCAGCAACAAAACAAGGAAATGCAGCATTTCTTGTAGTTGGAGACGTATTCACGGCAACCACGCACCACGACCTGTACTTGCGCGCAAAAGAGCAAGGAATACCAGTGAAAGTCATTCCGAACGCGGGCGTGATGAACGCTATCTCACTTACAGGACTTGATCTCTACAAGTTCGGAAGGACAACAACGCTGGTGTACCCAGAAAAAAACTATCGTCCAACAAGTTTTTATGATGTCATTGTTGAAAACAAGAAGCGAGGACTGCACACACTGTGCCTATTAGACATTAAGATGGACGAAAAACGCTTCATGACAGTAAACGAAGCGCTCAAATTACTTTTAGACATTGCGTCTGACAAAGACGACGACACCATCACACTGCAAACACACGCAGTCGGCGTTGCCCGTTTAACAGGGGATGACCAAAAAATCAAATACGGACCAATCTCAGAATTACTCGTTGAAGACTTTGGCGCCCCGCTGCACTGCATGGTGATTCCTGGGAATTTGCACGAAGTAGAAGAAGACATGCTCAAGAGCTGGTAGCTATCTTTCTTTCGCAAGATTCTTGAACAACTGCTTGATTTCTTCTAATCTTTGACCACGTTCACGCTTGATGATGGCTAGCGCCTTTTGGTCTCCCTGCACTGCACGAATTCGATTATCGAAATATGCAAAGCTGACTAAAGCGCTTGATAGAGCCAGAGTCGCTACAACAGACATGTACCAGAACGTGATTCCTGATGTGAATAACTCCCCGGAGCCCATAAGCCCTGCAAGGCCGATTGTTCCTGAAAGAACTGTTCGACTTTTTTGATACTGTCCTATCGATTCCTCTCTAAATGAATTAAAATGTTTAAGTAAGCCGATTCATCTTCTGCAATGTCTTACGCACGCACTTAGTATTCGGTAGTCCAAAACGAATGAATAACGTGTTGCGCTTTTTTGCAACTTTAATATTTTCGCATCATTCCGGAGGGTGCAAGTTTTAAATAGTACGTATTGAACCTATTATGCTATGAGGACTCGGCTGTTCACACTACTCATCTTGCTACTTGTAGGGTTACCTGTGGCGCTTGCAGCAGAGATAGATTTCTTTTGGGCGCCAGGATGCCCGTTTTGTGATGCACAAAAAGAATGGCTTGTAGATATCCAAGAAGAGTATGACGTTACTATACGCTCATACACGGTACGTAACCAACAAAACACAGACCGTCTTGTGCGCTTAATGGATGATCATAACGTTCCTGAGCGAGACCGTGGACGCGTACCGATCACGTTTATCCAAGGAGAATACTTTATAGGGTTTAGTGACGGAATCGCAGCGGATATGGAGGCGCTCCTCGCCGGCTCTGAGAGGCCACCAAGAGAAGGAAACTTTATTGATGTGCCCCTTCTTGGAGAAATAAATCTTGCAGCATACAGCCTACCGGTACTAGCGATAGTCCTCGGGTTTGTTGATGGATTTAACGTGTGCAGTATAGGGGCGCTTATCTTCATACTAAGCATCGTCATAGGTCTTGGAAGCAGAAGCAGAATAATCATTGTAGGGAGCGTCTTCATACTCGCAGTAGTCGCAGCGTATTGGGTATTGATTTTCTTATGGTACCAATTCTTTACTGTGCTTCAACAGTACTTTACATACCTAAACGTTCTCGTAGGATTGATAGCACTTGGAGGAGGAATATACTACTTTAGACAATTCCTTCGCTTTAGAAAGTATGGTCCGACCTGTGATGTATCAGGGGGAAGTCTCATACAAAAAGCACGCAAAGGAGTAAGAGAAATCGTGCAAAACCCTAAGAGTTCTCTGGGGCTCATAGGAGCAGTATTCGGATTTGCAGTACTCGTGACCCTCATAGAATTTCCCTGCTCAGCAGGAATCCCCGCAGCGTTTACAGGAGTACTCGCACTGGCAGACCTGCCCACACTGACGTATCTGTGGTACATCACCCTCTATACCATATTTTACATGCTCGTAGAACTCATCGTGTTCATCACCGCAGTTGTATCTTCAAAGCTGTGGTTGGCAAATGAAAAATTTGTTACTTGGAGCACCTTCGTAGGCGCAATGGTACTACTCGGACTAGGAATCTACTACCTACTCATGCTTGTATAAATGCTTGCAACGCTGAGAACAAAAACGGATGCGAGGAAAATCCTCTCCCCACTTCTTACGCCACACAAACACTCGACCACACTGCGCGCAATGTTTGGCTTGCTTTACGCGGCTTGGGTCAGTCACGGAAAGTGTGTTATTACTCATGCACAGAAAAAAACACACATTCTTTAGTAGTGTTCGCTTAACCCAACACTTCAAGGGCGGGTTTAAACAATACATTATCCTCATAGTGGGCATGAGATTATACTTGCTTATCATAATGACTGCACTCTTTATTGTGGGGTGCGCAACAGTTGACACGCCAGCAACCCAGGAAATCCCTCCTACAAAAGAGCAATGACCTTAGAATGAATGACGTTGTTTGACGCAACGATTCCTGCTGAGTCAGTCGTCCAAGGATTTCCTTGATAATCACTGACGATGCCACCGGCTTCGCGAACAATAACTGCGCCCGCAGCAACATCATGAATACTTGTCGGGAGAATATAGAGCTCAGCATCACCCATAGCAATTTGAGCAAACTCAAACGAGGAAGCATCAATGACCTTCACAACCCCCACACGGTCGATGATTTCCTTATTAATGAGCATCTCGCCCTCATGATAGCCATGACCATAATACAGCGCTTTGTGCAATTCACGCTGCGAGACACGAATTCTTTTATCATTAGCGAATGCGCCCTTGCCTTGTTCAGCGTGTAGAAGTAAATCTAGTGCAGGAAAAAACAACACGCCCATAATGGGGTGCTTGTCCTTGACAAGGCCGATAGAAATACCAAACAAAGGAATGTTGCGAGAAAAATTTGATGTGCCATCAATAGGATCAATATACCACGTGTATGCGGAGCCGTTGTTTTCGCGTGCCTCTTCTTCAGCAAAGATATTATGCTCAGGAAACTCTTCTTTGATAATCTTCACAATGATTCGCTCAGAATCAATATCGGCTTGAGTGACGATATTTCCTGTGCCAAAACCAACCCCCTTAAACTGCGTCTCAACTCTACCGTACTGCTCCATAACAACCTTGCCAGCAGCTTTAGCAGCACGAAGAGCAGTTGATAACATGACTTCTTGATAATGAGAACGCTATATTAATCTTTGGGGGTTACTATACTACTAAATACCCATTAAATGGAAATCTTCCTCGTAGCATGTTTCAGGATCCACTGGGTGTGCTTATTCTTTGAATCCTTGTGTTTCTTGAAAAAGGCCGTTACGGCAGGCGTGTTGACTTTGAGGTAATCAGCGATATTATTCGCAACCGACCTTTGTACAAACTGCACTCATCCTGCATGAGGTTGTGTAAGATCGCAAAAACTGGCTGAGGACCCTTGATGAATATGTCAAGATTAGTCACCCAAGGGAGCTTGGGCCTAAACCCCTCAGAGGCTAATCTTCGGAGATGAAAGTTCTCAGACGAAGACCACGCAAGCATGACGGCTATGGTGCGTTGTGGGTACTTTCTGATATAGGGATGAATGGCGCACTCTCCAGTACCGCTTTTTGTGATTTAAGCAATCGCATGAAGTGAGGTCTCAAGATCCTCTAGACTGTAGAGCTCAACGAACTTTGCAATAGGTAATACCTAAAAAAACTGTGTGAACATCCCCGTTTCATAAGAGTTTTCATCACCTAAGATGCTCAGCAGAATAGCAATTGCTTTGGGATATGAAGGAGGTAAGTATGTTTTCAAAGCATTAGCATGAAGCTTTATGCGTTTACTGTATGAGAGAGACTCGCAGCTCTTTTGTATAAAAGAAATATATGCTTGCGCATCAAATTCTTCGTGGACGCTTATGCTTTTTTGGGCGAGTAACTCGGCAAGGTTTACTCCAAACCACTGCAGGAATAACAATTTGTCCTCTTGAGCTGGCCTTAGTAATAGCGATATTCATAATAAGATGGAACTTACTTACTAGATGATTCTTTGCGGTACTCACCTATTATCACCAAAACCGCTAAACGACACGCGAGGAGTATCATCAGAACACTCGATTGCACCATTATATGCTGCGCGAAGTGTTACGCCCTGCGGCGCATGAACTGCTCGAAGGCCTGCTCGGCGCATGGTCGGGTTAAACACAACCTCACCTTTCGCATCGTTATGAATTAAGTACGGGTATCTGCTGATGCTGCCATCTTCACAGCGACGATACGACAAGTGCACTCCTTGATCAAGCCAAGAAACATCTACTTGGCGCTGGCTAATAACAGTGCTGTCAGCACGAATAAAAGCAGAAGTAAAATTAGCGTTGGCGTACTGCGTTTCCAGATCTGCAACACAGCCAGAAGCCGCGATTGCAAGTAGCGATAGTGTTTTTCTCATACTGCAAACAAAGTAAAAAGAATTCAAAAGGCTTGAGGAAGAAAAACCGGAAGAAATTCAAGAAAAAAGAAAATATTACGCTACTTTTTCTTCTTTGATTTCGGAGGCGTCACAACAGTTCCTTTAGAGAGACCTTCAAACGCGCGAAGCACTTCTAAAGGTACTGCGAACACAACAGTGTTTGATGCGTCAGCAGACATAGAGTTGATGCTTTGCAATGTCCGTAAGTGTAGAGCGCCATCGTTTTCTGCTAATAACTTAGCTGCTTGCGCAACGTTTTTTGCAGCAACAACTTCGCCTTGCGACTGAATAATCACTGCGCGCTTTTCACGCTCAGCTTCTGCTTGGCGAGAAATAACACGCTTCATATCTTGTGGTAGTTTCACGTCTTTGAGCTCAACCGCATCAACTTTGAGACCCCAAGGATCAGATGCTTGGTCGATGATTTCGCGAATCTTTGCTGAGATATCATCACGATTGGCAAGAAGCTCATCAAGCTCGACTTCGCCAACAATGTTTCTCATAGTGGTCTGTGCAAGCTGAGAAATAGCGTATTGGTACTGCTCGACCTGAATAATGGCTCGCTCAGCATCGCGCACTTTGTAATAAATAACAGCGTTTACATTCACAGAAATGTTATCCCGAGTAATACAATCTTGATCAGGAACATCAACTGCCTTAACGCGCATGTCAACGCGGTTCCACGTCTGAATCACAGGAACAACGATGCGAAGACCAGGCTTCATAATACCCACGTACTTACCAAGCGTAAACTTGACTCCTCGCTCATACTCATTAACTACTTTGATACCTGTAGCGATGAACACAACAATTACAATTAAAATCCAGATGAAAACCATATTTTTCCCAACCTCTAATTTACTGAGCAAGAAGTGATATATAAAATATATCTTATTGCTTAAGCGACACAACAATAATATACACTGATGAGATGACAAACAACACTCCCAGAGGGTACATTACTTGCTGAACTGTCTGAGACCAAGAAGCACCAATAATGAGGCCCAAAGTAATAATTGACAATTTAAGAATGCCCAATTGCCACCAGTGAAAGGTGTACTTACCAAACAGCTTCATCTAAATTCTTCCCGCAAGAAAAATCCTGCCCACAAAAGCGCCATGGTTAACAATGCCATGCCCAACATGAAGTCCCACGCTTGAAACGCAACGTGAATTGCGATTGCGCCGCCAAAATATGCAGTAGTAAATAGTGTGCCAAGAGTGCGTGTTCTGCTCCAAATTAAGAGTGCACCGCCGAAAATTTTTGCAATAGCAAGCGGGTAGGTAAATTGCGAGATATTCCACAGTGCCAACATCTCTTGCATGCCGCCAAACGCGGTGGCAATACCAGAAAGGACGGTTAGAGTGCCTACAGCGATGAGGATTCGGTTCCCCCAAAGAGCTTGCTTCATACACTCTTTGAGGAGTGAGCAGTATAAAAATGCTATGTATGTTCACTTTTGCAGCGCTTTGAGCAAAAACGTACTTCCTCGAATTGTGCTCCTCATTTTTTTCTATTCACAAACAGTCGCTCGCAGTGCTCACACGCCTAAGCGTCTATTACTATGCCTCGATCAACAACTTTCACTATAGGGTTATTGATCATGGTTTGAGGACGGATTTTCAATATATAAAACACATACTCTATATGGGCTTTCTTCATATGCTCCGAATACATACTGTATGAGATAAGAAGAAGCGTGCCAGCCACGGTATCCTGGAGGGGGATGATTCATGACAAAAAAATATATTATTGCAACTCTACTCGTAATGGTCTTTATGGCACTATCCATAGTACTTGTAAGCGCTCAAGAAATGTACCCACAGATACGCTCAGTATCCCCTGAGAACAATGAGATGAGCGTGTCTACACTTGAAAATATACAAGTAGAATTCACGCAGGACATGGACGCATCAACCATAAATAGTGACACATTCATTGTAATGCAGCAAACAACTCCTGTAACTGGCACTTCTGAATCGCGCATGATAAGCGGCACTGTTAGGTACGAAAACCGCATAGCAACGTTTACGCCTGACGAAAGATACATACCAAACCAAGAGTACGGAAACGTATTTACTGGTCGAATTACGACTGGAGCAGCAGACCAACAAGGAAACTCGTTAACGCAAGACTATGTGTGGAGTTTTACACTAGGAGAAAATCCCTTTTTTACTGACTCTGGCACTACCCAACAAAACCAGACAGCTACGCTGGTTCCTGGTTTGGATCGGCCGGAGATGAATGAAACGAATAATAGGAATGAGACTGCGGTTGTTCCTGTGACGACGGATGAAGTACAAAACTGGCTTGCTAGTCCCTTTTTTTGGGTGCCTTTAGGCTTACTCTTAGGACTTCTTTTATTATACTTGCTCTTGAGCAATCGTGATCGAAATAAAACAACTCGTAAAGACTCCTTTGCCGGATCATCATACCCTGTAGAAGCCATCGAAGGAATAGGACAAACATACAGCGGAAGATTACACGTAGAAGGAATTCACACGACAAAAGAACTCTGGGAAGCAGACGCGGTAGCAGTAGCAAACAAAATCCGTGCACCAACAAAATCAGTCATGCACTGGCAACACATGGCAGAGCTTGCAAGCATAAAAAGTATTGGACCACAATACGCAGAACTATTGGACAGGTCAGGTATTCACAGTATTAAAGAACTGCAAAGCCAGACTCCAAACAAACTGCTCAGAGCAGTACAAGATAAAGAAAATTCAGTCAATGTTAATATCCAAGGAAACATTATTGGGCGTGAAACAGTAAAGAACTGGATACACGAAGCAAGAAATTACGAAGGAGAAGCAGTACCAGTAGTTCGAGCAGTAGCAAACAAAGTTCTGCAAGCAATGGAAAACTACGACGGACCAGTACAACTTGCCAAAATAGAACTAGAACAAATATCACTTGCGCAATATAGTGTTTGACTTTCTTAATTATTTTTTTTTAGAGAGCTTTATTACAAAAGATAGACAAACCCGCACTGGCAAGTTTTTGTTATGAAGCAAAAAACACTACGGTGCGAGTCAAACAAAGAGTTATACAACGAGATTAAAGAACGTTTCCACAGTGCATGTAAAGAAATCATTACGGTCCAAAAATTTTTCAGTAGACGCTCTAAGAGTTACGGTACAAGATGGTATTGATGAGAACGCACGCAGTGATAAAAATCTGTTTTGTTTCAACTAACATTCGGATTTAGAGACTTCTCGAACGTAGTGAGAAATTTGGTTCGAGCCTGTAAGGCGTAATCTCTAAATCCCTGTTATGCGTTTTTTCTACAAGAAAAAAATCAGAAGGCTCAGTTTAAAATATATTTTTTGTTCTTGCTCATGGTGATGGGCTTTCCTCAATTCTCATCAATTTAATTTTCCTATTTGGAAAAATGAGAGGGGGATTAGGGGTGGTTTTTTTCAAAACTTCTTTATTTCTTATATCCAGCTAAATGTCTGGCAGTATTCACATTCCTTACAGTCATAAGTTGATACTGCTTTAGGCTGATTATTTTATTCAGATGACTTTTGTTGTAATCTTTTTTCATTACATTCCAGATAATCGCACCTTGAATATACCTTATGTCAATAAACTCTTTTTTTATTGGAAGTTCGTCAATAGTTTTCTTTGAGTCAATTTCAGGAAACAGATATGCAACATCCGATTTTTGTTCAGAATCATTTTTCCAGTTCTTAGGAATTGCATCTGTAACCTTTTTTATCTCATTTTCATTTTTAATAAGTGTTTGAATCTCAAAGCCAAATTTTTTCTTCAATTTTTTTGGAATTTCATTTTGCAAAAGTTCCTTTTTTGTGTTTGATTCAAATATAACATTCCCAGAATTTAGATACGTTGTAACATTTGTACAACCTAAAGATTCGAAAAGAGTTTTTAGCTTTCTCATTTCAACTTTTCTGTTTCCTCCAACATTTATGCCTCTAAGTAATGCGATGTATTTCATAATAACTCCTTAATATTGAGAATGTATAAATAATTT
>SKIA01000040.1 GCA_007116645.1 Candidatus Woesearchaeota archaeon | reverse complement strand
AGGGCAGGCCGGGCAGCTACGCGATAACCGATAAGTGCTGAAAGCATCTAAGCACGAAGCGGCCCTCGAAAAGAGATAACACAACCCCGCGCAGAACACGCGGTTGATGGGACTGGGGTGTACGCATCAAGCTTCGGCGAGGTGTTTAGCCCGCAGTTTCCAACAGGTTGGTCAATATTTTGATCGCACCGAACAACGTTTGATGATTGATTGTATTCCTTTGTACGACTTCTTTTTCTCTCTGTCCATTTTTTTTTCTTTTTTTTGTTATTTCTTTTGTATTCTTTGCATATTTTCCTGTTTTTTCTTCTCAAGCCTTTTGAATATCAATTTCCTCTGTTGCTGGATGGGACGTAACTATCGCAAGCTTGACTTGTTTCAGAAAGCCTATGCTTTCGTGCTTGAGTGCTATCCGCCTGCAGAATCGTTTATTCCTGCTGATGATCGCGAAATGTATCGTCAGTTGCGGCGAGCGCTCTTGTCTATTCCGCTCAATATTGCTGAGGGTGCGGGTTCTCATTCGCAGAAGGTGATGCGTAATCACTTGTCATATGCGTACGGGTCTTGTTGTGAGGTTGAAGTTTTAGTGATGCTGTGCAAGGACCTCGCATACCTGCACGATGACGTTGCCGATTTCTTACTCAAAGAATGTGATGTGTTAAAAGCAATGTTATACGGCCTTACTAAGTGTGTTGAAGCAGATATTAACGTTGGAAAGAATACTTATCGATTTGATAAAAGTGATTTTTCCAAAAAATAGTTAGTATCACATTCAGATGGCTATTTCATAACAGTTATAAATGCTTATTCTCTCTTCTTTTGTTGGTTCTTTATTATGAAACGATTAAGAAGATGGACTGCTGGAACGCTCGGGCTCACGTCCTTATTAGCTGCTCCTCTAGCTTCTTCTGAATCTCATGGTGTCGAGCTTGGTGAGCGTATCCCGTACTCTGTTGTTGCTGAATATCAATCGTGCGTTCCTGATTTGCCCTTTCGTGTCCCTACAAAAGACACTCCTGGGGTTGACGAGGGAAAGTCTGCTGTCGATGAGTATTTCTCTTTGCATCCCAAAAAAAGCTTGTTGTCTGCTTGGATCGCGACAGAAAGCTCGTATGATCCTCTAGCTGTATCAGAGGCTTCTGCTGCAGGTCTTGGACAACTTATTCCTCGCACTGCTCGGGCAATGAATTTACGCACCGCTACTGTTGATGAGTTGTCATGCCTGACTGGGCTTGACGATTCTTTGTCTTACAATAAGTTACTTCGAGGCGCACGTGATATGACTCGGGACGGTGAATTGCCGTATGAAGTATTATCTTTTGTTCACGAGCCTTTTGCCATGGACAAGAACTTGGAATCGTCATATCAGTATTTAGAAGAAGTGGGTTTTGGCCGTGTTTCAGACCGTTTAGCATTCATGAGATATCATGCTGGTCCTTCGCTTTCAAAGGCAGGTCCGCGTACGCGTGCGTATCCTGATAAGATTTTCGGGTTGGTAGAGTAAGGTTTTAAGAGCCAGAGATGTTTCTTTGCTTCATGATTGTCTTAGGTATTGAAAGTACGGCGCACACGTTTAGCGTGGGTATAGTCCATGATGGACAAGTGCTGTCTAATGTGAGAAAAACACTTACTACGACTACTGGTGGACTTATTCCTGCAAAGCTTTCTGAGCATCATATGAAAGTATTTTTTGACGTGGTTTTAGAGTCGCTTTTTCAAGCAGGAGTGGCTGTTTCAGACGTGTCACTTATCGCGTATTCTCGCGCGCCTGGTATTGGGCATTCCTTGCGAATTGGTGCAGGGGTTGCTCGCAGTTTGTCTTTGCGCTACGACATTCCTGTTGTGGGTGTAAATCATTGCGTTGCACACCTGGAAGTTGGGCGCGTATTTTCTGGTAAAGATGATGTCGTATTGCTGTATGCCTCTGGTGCAAACACGCAGATTCTTGCTCGTGAGGGCGGCGCGTACCGTGTATTTGGCGAAACGCTTGATCTTGGCGTGGGTAACTTCCTTGATACTGTCGCTCGTCTTTTAGGGCTGGGTTTTCCTGGAGGACCAAAACTTGAGGTGCTTGCTCAGCAATATTCAGGGCCGCTTCTTGACTTACCCTATGCAGTCAAGGGCATGGATGTTTCCTTTTCTGGTATTCAAACTGCTGTTCGGCGAATGACTGACGATGGTGTTGAGCCCTCAGCTATTGCGTACTCTGTGCAAGAAGTCGTCTTTGCAATGCTTGTTGAGGTGTCTGAGAGAGCGCTTGCCCACACAGAAAAGGATTGTTTGGTGCTTGGCGGCGGAGTTGCATGCAATAAACGCTTGCAAGAAATGTGTCGCATGATGTGTGATGCACGCGGAGTATCATTTTTTACTCCTGAAAATGAATTTTTGGTAGATAATGGTGCTATGATTGCGCTGTTAGGTGCTCGAGTATTTGCTGAGAGCGGCGCTGTTGCTGTTTCTGATGCTGATATTGATCCGTATGAGCGCGTAGAAAGTGTTCGCTGCTAATCGCTTGCTTATGATTATTGCTTATCTTTTGCTCACTAATATATTGACTTAATGCCTTAATGCACGGTTCTGAAAAATTACCAGTAGTGATTGTGCACGTGGTGTGTTGGTTGTCTTGATGTATGGTGGTGGTGCGTATGGTACACAGTACTCGTCGTTGAGCGAGCTGCTGGCTGCGGTGTTTGCACGACGCGGTGTTGGTGGTGGACGTTTGCGTATGTCGGTCCTGGTCGTTGCGAGACGTGTTGGTTAGTAATTACGATGTATGGTCTGTTGCTTGCCGTTCCACATTGCCATTGGCAGAGTGCTTGTGTGTGGTGCGGATTGATGTTGATTCTTCGTGGTGGCGTGTAGTAATAGTAGCGTTGTGCAGGCACGTGGATGTTTGATGCGTAGATTGGTCCGTGGTGTCTGTAGTGGTCATCATACCAGTATCGTTGTCCGTGCGTTGGCATGTGGTAGGATGCTTGTGCTACGGGAAGTGCTACAAAGAGTGCGAGTGTTGCAAGTGCTAGTAGTGCGAGTAATTTCTTGTTCATGGGTATTGGCTCCAGGTTCCATACCAAGTGTTGTGTCGTTCATACATGGTAGGTAGTCGTTGCGTATTTCTTGGTGTGTATCGGTGTGCGTTCATTGGTACGTATCGTTCTTGTGACATAACGCGGTGTTGTGGTGCAACGCGTGGTGCGCCGGTGACTGCGCTGTAGTAGACTGGCGATCCGTACGAAACTCTGTGTCCTGCAAAGCGCGGGTCTTCATATACTGTTGCCCTGGGGCTGTATGCTGGTCCTTGTTGTACGAGTCCGTATCCAGAAGGCCTGCTTTGCCATGGATTAAAGTGTGGGTGTCTTGGTTGTGTGAGGTGGTGTGGGTTGTATGCGTATGCATTACTTGAGTATCCCCAGCTTGATGCGTGTACGTTACTTGTGCTGTGGTATCCGTAATTCCATGCCGCTGCCATTCCCATGGTAAACATGAGCGCAGCTAGGGTTGTTAGTGCAATTACGATTAGTTTTCTCCCAAACCCTTGATTCATATTACTATTGAGTAGTGATTATTTATATTTAAATGTGTTGGAAATCACTGTATTTTATGTGGTGGAGGGTGTCGTGACGCGAAGCTTTAAAAATGGGTTCAGGCCTATATCCTACTGGATGAGGAGCGCAGTGACGTCGCATAGAGATGGATTCATGGTAGATACAGTTTTGCGGGTGGCTTGTTAGTATGTTCTCTTGGGCTTCTTCTTGGTTTGCAAATCCTGCTGGTTTGTGGGCACTCATTGCTCTACTTCCATTAATTGCTGTGTACCTCATTAAACCTAAACCCACGCGCCAAACAATTCCTTCCTTAATGTTTCTCATGCGTGACCGCGATAAAAAGCGCTTTAACGCGCTCTTCCAGGCTTTGGTGCGAGAATTCTTGTTCTTCTTGCACGTTATTGCTTTACTCTTACTCATCGCAGCCTTTGCGCAACCGTTCCTTTCTGTTCCTGGGACTCAAGCCGCAACCGACACTGTTATTGTCCTTGATGACTCGGCGGCGCTATACGCGACTGAAGAAGGTCGTGAGCGTTGGCGTCAGGCACAAGATTTCGCTCTTGAAAGTGTGGGCCGATCAAACACTGTTATTCTTGCCGGAAGTATTCCTCGAGCAGGCGTTGAAGGCGTCTCTGCTGATCGTGCAAGAGCGTATCTTCGCGAGTGGCGACCGAGCAATCAACCAGTGCGGTTGTCGGCAAGCATTCTTGCAGCACAAGAGTTTGTTAGTCCTGGCGGCCGCGTCGTTGTGATTTCTACCTTTCAAGACGCAGACCTAGATAATGATTACCGGCAAGCTCTTGCGACATTGCGAAGCCAGGGTGTTGATGTTTCTATTCGGCAAGTAGGTACTCCTGGTGCACTTGCAAACAATGTCGGGATTGTTGATGTTGTGGTGCGAGAATCAGAAACTCGTGTCGAATTGCAAAATTATTATTTTGAAGAGCGCACGCTTTCGGCGTGTGTTGAGCAGTCTTGTACTGACATTACTATTGGTCCTCGCGATGTTGCTGACTGGCGCTTTACTACTCCTCCCGGGATTACTCGTATTCATATTGATTCACAAGATAGTTTCTTACTTGACAACGAAGCTCTCATTGTTGTTGACACGCGGCGCGCTGTGCGTACTTTGGTGGTAACAAACGGAGATTTTTATGACAGCTACTTGTATTTTGCTTTGCGCAGCATAGACCAGTCTACTCCCTTAACATTTGATTTTGAGATTAACACTCCTCCGCAGCTGATTGATGTGAATCATGATCTCGTTATTTTTTATGATGTAGACCAAGAATTACTTGTTGGAAGAACTGTTCGCGAAGCCGCTGGCAGAGCAGCTACTGGTGGCGCAGTAATTGTTATGGCACAAGATGGCTTGTTTGGTTTGGGATACGACGAGCTATTGCCAGTAAGCTTTAGAGGCGTAGGTGAGGCAAGTGTTGTGGTAAATTCCCAAAGTACTGCTGCGCTGTCACAAATTGATTACGGTTTTACTCCTTCATATTTTATTGTCGACGAACAGCGCTCCTTGCAGGCTCTTGCTCGGGCGACCGATAATTCTCCTGTGATAACTATTTCTCCTCTAGGCCAAGGACGAGTGTTGTATTATGGTCTTCCTGATGATGCAAGTTTCTCGCTTGATCCTTTGTACCCAGTATTTTGGCGCTCAGCACTTAATGTGTTGTTGGACCGAAGAAGTCCTGAGGCACTAAACTTTCCTACTGGACAAATGATTTCTGTTTCTCAGGCAACAACTCCTTCTGGTAGACAAGTAACGGGTACGCTCTTGCTTGAGAGCAAAGGAGTGTATCAGACAGCTCAAGGAAGTATTGCTGCAAATCTTTTGAGTCCAAGAACCTCGGATACCAGTATTCCTGTTTTAGACGAAGCAACCACTGCAGGGTATGCAAGGGAGATTTCTTTTTCCCAGCAAGATATAACTCAGTGGGTTATTTTGTTGGTTGTGCTCTTATTATTATTCGAAATTTGGTATTTGAAATGGAGAGGTGATGCATAGTGTTCTTACAACCAATCATGTTCGTATTGTTAGCCGCGGTGTTACTCGTGTTTTTTTGGTTAATGAGAAAGCGGTTTGTGCCTGATGCATACATGCAAGCAAAAGACGTGATGCGTCAACGACGTTTACGAGTACTGTTGGTTCTTTCACGAACGCTCTTGTTTATTCTCTTATTCGTTGCTCTTGCTCAACCATTTTATGAGGCCGAGCGCTTTTCAGAAACAGATCCTGAACTCTTGGTATTAGTTGATGAAAGTACTTCAATGAGTGTTTTGGATACTTCGGGTGTTGATGCATTAATTGATCAGTTACAGCAACGAGCGCCGGTTCGTGTGCGTACGATTGGTTCTTCTGAGCGATCCGCCTTGGGCGATGATGTGCTCGCACACATAGGTACTGGTGAGAATGTACTGTTAATTACTGATGGTCATGCAACGCATGGCTCGTCCCTGTCAGATATTGCGTTGTTTGCATCATCCGTCAATGCCACAGTTAATGCTGTTTCTTTAAACACAGCTCAGCACGATGCGGCAGTGCGTGTTGAGGCGCCTGAAAAAGCTGTTGAGGGAGTGGCAACGTCGTTTGGAGTGGCTATTTCAAAAACGCACCAAGATCCTGTTTCTGTGCGCGTAGTGCTCAACGAGCGCGTTTTGTTTGAGGGCCCTACTTCTGAATCCTTCTTAGGTTTCCAAGAGTCGTTTGAGGTGGGACAACATCGTATTATTGTTCAGTTACTTGAAGATGACTTCTTTGCTCAAAACAACCGCTACATCCACACCATCACTGTTGTTGATAGACCGCGTATTGCGTATGTGTCTGATAAGCCTTCAGGTCTTGAAACGATTCTTAATGAGTTGTACGCTGTTGATAGTGTCACGCAAATTCCAAGCGACCTCTCACCGTACTATGCGCTCGTGCTTAATGACATTCCTATTAACAGAATTCCTAATCAACAAGCTCTACAGTCGTTCTTAACTGCGGGTAATGGATTGTTCGTTGTGGGCGGTGAGCGCTCGTACGAAAGTGGTAGCTATCGCGGTTCAGTTCTTGAAACCTTGCTTCCCGTACGTGTAGGCACAGGTACTCCTGCGCGGGGCGGATCAAATATCGTGGTTGCTATTGATATGTCTGGCTCAACGCTTGGTAGTGTTGAGTGGACTACGACTGGTTCTGGTCAAAGACAGTTTATCGAGGCCACTGGTGAAGTGCAGTCGTTGCAGCGCGCACTTGCTATCAGCTTGATTTCTGAGCTTAATCCTTCTAATCAGCTTGGTGTGCTTGGGTTTACCTATCCTATGCCTTCAAGTCCGTATGGTTGTAGTGGTGCCTGTGTTATCCACGAGGTCGGCCCTATTGCTCAATCTAAACCTGAGATTAATGATAAAGTTGCTCGCGTGAACATGACTGGAGGAACACAATTAGTACAAGGCCTTGAGGGTTCTTGGCAGATGCTGCAAGCAACATCTGGTTCTCGTAACATCATCTTTATCTCAAACGTCGTTGGTTCAAGTCCAATGGATCGTGAGCAAGCACTCGTTGTTGCTCGACGCATCGCACAACAAGGCGGTCGCATTTACGCAGTTCAAGTTGGTGATTCTGAGATGGGTGCACAGTTTATGCGTCGCCTCGCACAAGAGGGTGGCGGAGCATATTTCCACGCAACACAAGCAAACCGGTTAACCGTGCTGTTTGGTGAGCCCGTTGATATCGATCAGGGTGACGCGTTTGACATTTTTGTGTTAGACCAACACCATTTCATCACTCAAGACCTTGATGTCGCAGCAACATTGTATGGCTATAACCAAGTTATTCCAAAGCCCGGCAGTCGCTTACTCTTAACAAGCATTGGTGGAGACCCTGCACTCACTGTCTGGAATTTTGGTGTCGGTCGCGTTGCAGCACTCACCGCTTTTGATGGACGTGACTTGGGTGCTCTTGTAACTGCTCCTTCCAGCAGGGTTCTTTCTCGTACTACCAACTGGCTTATTGGCGATCCGGAACGAAAAAACGATGTGGTTGTGGATATTGCTGACACGTTTCTTGGTGAACAAGTTTCTGTTTTAGTGTCTGCGTCCTCTGCTCCTTCTGCTGAAGGACTCTCTTTTTCTTCACTTGGCGGCGGTCGGTATTCTGCGCAATTTACTCCTGATAGTGCTGGAGTATTTTCTGTTCTGGGTGCAGAGTACGCCGTAAATTATCCTCGCGAGTACCAGCGCGTGGGTGTTGACCCGAGGCTTTCTGAGCGTCTTGCTGTAGGTGGTGGTCGCGTCTTTGCTCCTGATGAGGTCGAGGCTATTGTTGAACATGTGAAGACGCAACAGAGCATGCTTCGTGTTGAGCGTGTTGACGTTTCATGGTATCTCTTATTGTTTGCTATCCTTTTATTCGTGCTAGAAGTGGTTGTTCGGAGGTTGTGGCTTCGACGATGACAGCAATAGGTTTAAAAGGTTGTTTTTACTCTTTCAAGGTGAGGTTATAGTACTGTGGCAATTATGAAAAAACAAGTAAATGTGTTCTTGATTATCATAATTATTATTGGCGTCTTAATGATTGCTGGAATGTCGGTGCTGTACCAAGAACGATTAACTGTTTTAAACAGCGATTATTTTTCTGTATCTGATAATTATGAGGTGTGTTCTTTGAATCTTGCTGAGACTGAACAGCGCCTTGCGCAGACAGAGCAACAACTGCAACAAAACATCCAGGACGTTGACCGTACAGTTTCATTGTTTGAAGACCAGCAACAAGAAGTTGCTGCTCGCGAAGCTATCATTTCTGACCGAGACCGAACTATTACTCAGTTGCGCACGCAAGTAGGAACTCTTGAGCGCCAGGTTAGTGATTTGCAAGGAACGCTTTTTGAGCGCAACGAACGTATTACCTTACTACTTGCCACTATCAGTAATCTTGAAGATGAAATTGACAGGTTAGAGGGACAAAATGGATCGTAATTCTTCGTTTGGTCCTAAGCGGTTATTTCGTGAGCTCAAATGGGAAGTATTCAAGACAATGCTTCTCAACGAAATCTTAAACGCTGCTATCTTGTTCTTTGCGCTCAACATCATTCTTACTGTGTTTAACATGTCGTATTTGTACAGTGCCGCAGTTGCTGTCTTATTTTTGGTTGTGCGCATGACTCGTTCGTGGAGGAAAAGCACTATTCGTCGCTTAGAAGAAACCAATCCTGAGGTTCACGAAATACTGCGCACTGCGTATGAGCATCAATCGCATAATTCATTGATGGTTCAGGGATTAATGTTTGATTTACAAAAACGACTTTCAACGGTTTCTGCAGGAGCATTGTTGAGTGCTCGGCGCGTATTTAGTAAAGTGCTTGTCGTGATGTTCTTAGCGTTCACGCCAGTTCTGATCATTTCATTTACACCGTACCTTATTCAAGCAAATCCTCTTGGTGATATGGACTTTGGTTCTTTATGGGGTGAGGGCGGCCGAGAAGCTTTTTTTGAGTCTATTGGTGTTGAGCTTAATCGCACCGAAGCCAATTATGGTGATGCGCGCGTACTTGATTTAGGTGATCAAGCCATGGATGTTGAGCTGCTCACGGGAGGAAACATGTTGTCTTTTGACCAAACTCAAGACGCGCAAGAACGTCCTCGCCGGTTTAGTGATTTTCCATTCGAAGCAGAAGCGGTTGAAGCAGAAAGTGCACCTGGTGCCCGCTATGATGACAGCGATATCGCGCTGATTAACAGGTATAGTAGTTGTGTTCGTGGACAGGACTGCTAGGATAGGTTTATAAACTTCTTTTTGCTGTTCTTGAATATGGCAGAGATGGATCAGCTTAAGAATCTGGAGAAGCTCAAAGACACGTTTGGTAACGTTTCTTCTGAGGTAGCAAAGGTTATTGTTGGACAAGATGAAGTAATTAAACAAATCTTGGTAGCTATTTTATGTGATAGTAATGCACTCTTAGAATCGTATCCTGGCCTGGGTAAAACGACTATGATCAAAACCCTTGCAGATGTTTTGGACTTACATTTTTCACGTATTCAGCACACGCCTGACCTGATGCCATCAGACATCACTGGTACATACATTATTGAGGAATCTGAAGGGAAAAAACGTTTTGTTTTCCAAAAGGGTCCCATCTTTGCAAACCTTGTCTTAGCTGACGAGATTAATCGTGCAACTCCTAAAACTCAAGCTGCATTGTTAGAAGCAATGCAAGAAAAGCAAGTGACTGTTGGTTCACAAACCTTCAAGCTCGACTCGCCATTTTTTGTTCTTGCAACACAAAACCCGATTGATCAAGAAGGAACATATCCTCTTCCTGAAGCACAAACTGATCGTTTCCTTCTTAAGATATTAGTTGGCTACCCATCGTTTGAAGAAGAAACAGATATTATCAATCGTTTCTCAGGAAGTGTTGAGACCAAAAAACCGGCTACGCTTCTTGGAGAAAAAAGCATTCAGCTCTTACAGAAACTGACAAGACAAGTCCCTATTGCTGACGACATTAAGCGACGCGTTGTTCAACTCGTTCAATCAACACGTAACACGCCAGAACTTATAGAGTATGGCGCATCGCCAAGAGCAAGTATCGGTCTTATCTTGGCTGCAAAAGCACGTGCACTCATTGAGGGTCGCAAGTTTGTTTCGTCAAAGGACGTTGACGCAATGGCGTACCCTGTACTTCGGCACCGTATTATGTTGTCATTTCAAGCTGAGAGGCAAGGACTTACTGCTGATGACGTGATTACTGAGTTGATCAAGAAGTTGTAGTATGGCTAAAAAATCTGATGTGAGCATTGACTTTTTGCGTCAGCTCGACCGCTTTCGTCTCATCCTTAAAAAGAACGTTTCTTCAAAATATCAGGGAGCTCGAGACACGTCGTTTGCAGGTTCCGGACTTACGTTTAAAGACTACAAAGATTACGTTCCTGGTGATGATTTTCGAAATATTGACTGGCGAGTCTACGCTCGCACCGACAAGTTTTATGTGCGCCGATACGAAGAAGAGCGCAACGTTACAGTTCACATTATCTTAGATGCATCTGGGAGTATGGAGTTTGGTACTCCAAGAAAGTTTGATTACGCAGCTCTTCTCGGTATTGGATTTGCGTATCTTGCGCTAAAGAACAATGAGAAGTTTGAGTTCTCAACGTTTGCTGAGGAGTTTCGTCCTGTTCGCGCTCGTAAAGGATCTAAGCACCTAATGAGTTTGCTTGATTATTTGTCTAACGTTAAAGTCGCTGGTAAGTCTGAGTTTACGGGTTCTTTAGAAAGTGCTAAGTCGCTTATTACTTCCAAGAGCGTCGTTATCTTGTTGTCTGACTTCTTGTATTCTACTGATGAAATTCGTCAAACGCTCCGTCGTTTTAAGCGCTCAGAGGTGCTTTGCATTCAAGTGCTCGATCCAGTTGAGAAAGCATTTGCTATCGAGGGCGATGTTATCTTAAAGGATTCTGAAGAAGATACTGAGTTGCGCACGTACATTACTCGTCGCGTACAAAATAATTATCGTCAGCTTCTTGAACAGCATAATGCTGAGGTCAAAGAAGTTTCTGAGCAGCTGCGGCATCATTTTGTTTCTGTAACAACGGATATGGATGTGTTTGATGCTTTTCACGAGGCATACGTGGAGCTTGGTCGATGAGTCGCATTGTCTTTGTCACAGGAGCAAGCACCGGTATTGGACGCGCGTGCGCACAGGCATTTGCCGGTGTGGGCGATACTGTGGTAATTGGACATTTTGATGATGAAGACGCTGCTCAAGAACTTGCGGCAAGTCTTGCTGGTGCGTGTGTACGTATTGATGTGCGAAGCGATAAAAGCATTAAGGATGCGTTCTCCTACATTTTTGACCGTTTTGGTCGTTTAGATGTCTTGGTTAATAATGCTGGCGTATTTCGTGGTGGAGGCATGTTATCTTCTCAAGAAGATTTTGATGCGTGCATGCACACAAACGCATATGGTGTCTTGTCTTGCGCTCGTGAATATGCGTTTCGCTCGCCGCAAGGAGTGATTATTTCTATTACGAGCATTCGTGGGCATCGCAATGGTGTTCGTCAAGGAGCGCTTGTGTATGCAGCCTCAAAAGCTGCTGCGGAGTCCATTACGCGGTCTCTCGCACAAGAGTTGCATGGTCGCTTTACCGTAAATGCTGTTGCTCCTGGCCCTGTGGATACGGCGATGCAGCAACAAAAGTCTGCTGATGAGCGAGCAGAACATATTCGCGGCATGCATCCGCAAGAATTTATTCCTCCTGAGCGAGTGGCACAAGCCGTGGTGTTTCTTGCTCAATCTCCGCATATTACTGGTCAATCAATCATTATTGATTCAGGAAGCACGCTTCCGTAGGGTGCGTGATTCTTGCATGTCTTCAAACGTCCACCAATATAGGTGAACTCCATGGTACATTATTGCGCTTGGATTCGTTGGTGGCGTATCATATATGCCTGCTCGTAGCAACGCTCGAGAGGTAGGTGCTGATAGTAATTGTATGACCTGGTCAGTAGGCTCTCGTAGCGAGAGTATTTCAGGCATGAGCGGATCAAATTGTTATGAGGTGATATCATAGTGTATCCTTCTTTGCGTATCAAATAACCAGTAATGCTCAGTATTTGGTGGTGGTTGCGCAGCGGTGATTGGTCCTATCCACAATCCTCGAACTACTTGTAACTCCAGTCTTGTGGCTGCGTCTTCACTAACAACTCTGCATTTATTACAAGGAAAATCATCTATTTTTTTTATGCGTCTCTAAAAGTGTTTTAAGGTCTGCTATGTGCGTATCCATGCAGTGTGAATTCACACAGAGCATGTATATATTATTACTTTGTAGTAGCTTCTGCTGCTTGTTTGGAAAGTGCATCGGCACGAGTGTTTAGGTGTCTTCGCACATGCGTTACACTTACTTGTGTAAAGTCTTTAAGGTATTCGTGTGCTTTGCTGTGAAGTGCTTGGAGGGTTGCGTCTTTTACGCGCCACGCGCCATTGATTTGCTTAACTACTAGTTCTGAATCAAGATACGCTTCTAAATGCGTTACTTTGTGCTGTTTTGCCACTGCAAGGCCTGCGAGTAGTGCTGAGTATTCTGCGATATTGTTGGTACCGTTTCCTGCCGGCGTTGCTTTCTCAATAGTCTCGCCTGTTTCTAATTGTAAAACAATCCCTAATCCCATCGGTCCCGGGTTTCCAAGGCAGGCGCCATCAGTGTGTAGTGTGGCTTTCATAAAAATAACTCCTTAATCACGTTTTTTCCAATGTCGTGCGTAATAAGCTCATAGGCGTCTTGTGGTGTGAGCCATCGTCCTTCGCTTATTTCGTGCTCGTCTATTGGATGGATGTTTGGTGTTCCTTTTACATGCGCAAGGTACAACGTAACGTGTTGTGTTCTTTTGTCCGCAAGGAGGTATTCGAGTGTTCCGCATTTCTCAAATGGCGGCGCGACGTCAAGACCTGTTTCTTCTTTGACTTCTCGTATTACTGCGACGTCGTGGGGTTCACCATCAGTTCCTCCTAAGGGAAAGCTCCAAAAAGGTTCTATTGGTGTACCATCGCTTGCCGCTACTTTGTACACGAGTAAGAGTTTTCCTTCGCTAATCAAGACTGCTCCGACTGCTTCTCGTACGTTCATCGTTCGTCTGGACGTAAGGTTGGAAATAATATGACGTCCCGAATGCTTTCGTTTGTGGTAAGCAGCATGCAGACGCGATCGATTCCGATTCCGATTCCGCCGGTCGGTGGCATTCCGTATTCCATGGCTTCGAGGAATTCTTCGTCCATTGGGTGTGCTTCGTCGTCACCTTTTTTTGCGTCTTCTGCTTGTTTTTCAAATCGCATGCGTTGATCTCTTGGGTCTGAAAGCTCTGAGTATGCGTTTGCTATCTCCCATCCATTGATGAATAGTTCGAATCGTTCTACGTATCGGTCGTCTTTGCGATGTTTTTTGGTTAATGGGCTGGTTTCCCATGGATAGTCGATGATGAAGGTTGGTTGTATGAGTTTTTTTTCTGCGTATTCTTCAAATAGTGCGAGTACTGCATGACCCCAGCTTTGTTGTGGTACATCAATTTTTCTGTTTCGACACTCAAGCAGGATTTCTTGTTCACTCATATTTTCAACGTCTAGCTTTGCGTGTTCTTTGATTGCATCTACCATTTTGAGTCTTCTAAATGGTGGCTTCATCTGTATGGTGTTGTCTGCAAAGGTGAAAAATAGCTTTCCGTGAACTGCTTGTGTCATTCTTGCGAGCAGTTCTTCTGCTTGTGCCATCATGGTGTTGTAGTCTGCGTATGCTTGGTACCATTCTACCATTGTGAATTCTGGATTGTGTGTGGTGTCTATTCCTTCGTTTCGAAAGTTACGACAGATCTCGTATACGCGCTCAAGTCCTCCGATAATTAATCGTTTAAGATAAAGTTCGTCGGAGATTCTCAGATACAATTGCATGTCTAGTGCGTTGTGGTGCGTAACAAATGGTCTTGCTGCTGCTCCTCCGTACATGGGTTGTAGTATGGGCGTGTCTACTTCTATGAATCCTTGGTTGTCTAGAAAGCTGCGCAGCTCACGAATAATTTTTGCTCTGTTAAGAAATGCTTCTTTGCTTTCTTCGTTATAGAGTAAATCTAGATATCTTTTTCTGTATCTAAGCTCTGTGTCTTTCACACCGTGATATTTTTCTGGCATTGGCTTTAGGCCCTTTGCGAGAAGTTCGTAGTTGTCTGCTCTAACAGTGATTTCTCCGGTTTTTGTTCTAAAGACTGCTCCTCGTACACCAATAATGTCTCCCATCTCAATATTTTTTAGATGGTCAAATTGTTGAGTGTCTTTTTGTGAGAATAGGACTTGTATTCTTCCGGTTCTGTCTTGGAGTTGTGTGAAGATAAGTTTTCCCATGCTTCTGTGCAGCATGATTCTTCCCGCAACACTTACGTGTGTGTCGCTGGGTGCTTGTCCGATCTTGTCAAATTCTCGCTTCACATCTTTTGCGTGGTGTGTGGTTTCAAAGCGGTGGGGAAATGCGTTTATCCCTGCTTTTTCTAGCGCTGCGAGCTTCTCGTATCGGTCCTGGGTGATTTTATCCTCCATAGTATTCGTGAAGTATGTTGTGTTATAAAAAATAGTGCCTTCACTGGACTCACTGGACATGCACGCCAAGCGCCCTTATAAGCAGTGAGAAGGTTGTTCATTGTATGATTTCAGAAACACGACAAACCCCTGCTCAGAACAATGAACCACTCCTTGTTGATAAGGCATTTTTTGGTAAAGACAATTGCTTGTCGCTCCAAGTAAAAAAGGATGCTTGCTTTATGAAGTGGGGACGAAAAAATAGTGCTTCGTGGGAGTGGAAGACGGTAAAGTTTTCTGATGTTGAGCTTGGAGAGTTACTTGCGTTGATTGACGGCAGTGTTTCTGAAGCAAAGTTTTTTCATTCGTTTGGCGAAGAAAAAACACAGTTGTGGTTTAAGAAGGCTGATAACTCGTTGGTGTGTAAGGCCGGTGATTTTACTAAAGGGCTTTCTTTGGGAGAAATGCGCGTTCTTGGAGTGTTATTAGGACACAGTGTATGGATGATGAATCTCGCGTAACGATTATAAAGAGAGTCATCCTTCTTTAGCGTATGATTATTGAATTTAGCTTATTAACCGTGATGATCATCCTTGTGGTGCTATTCGCGATTTTTTTGCGAAAACTCTTGGTACTCGTCATTAACAGCATCATCGGTTTTTTTGCTCTCTTTGCAGCAAAACTCTTGTTGCCTGACCTCACGATTAATTTTTGGTCCATCATCATTACTGCTATCGGCGGGATTATTGGTTTCATAGCAGTTATCGTGCTCCACTTGTTTGGCGTTGCGTTCTGATGAAGTTCTCCAAACCCGTTGCATTAATACTCTCAGCTCTTCTTATTATTCTCCTTACTGCTGCGGTTTTGGGACGAGTCCCTTGGATTGCCTTTTGGATTTTCGCACTCGCTTTGTATCTATATCTGAAAACTTCTCA
Organism: Candidatus Woesearchaeota archaeon; assembly: GCA_007116645.1. GTDB lineage: Archaea > Nanobdellota > Nanobdellia > Woesearchaeales > SKIA01 > SKIA01. The sequence goes on along the minus strand of SKIA01000040.1, from coordinate 10,887 downwards.
GCGCCACTGAATCTCAGGTAGTTTTTTCTTTAAGAATTTAGTAAGTTCGTCCGGGTATACTGTAGGAATTGTTTCTGAGAGTAGCTCTGACAGCCATGAAACATAGCTTTGTGGGTACCCTGTTGTTTCTTCTTCGATCAGTCGTTGTGTTTCGTACACAAAGCTTGCTGGCATACCGGTCTTTTTCGCAACTGTATACAGTTGTTCTTTGAGCAAAAGTTTTTCGTCTTGCTCTTGGTGTTCTTCTTGTTTTTGTTCTTCGTGCCAGTGTTCTTCGTATGAAAAGTCTTCTGGTTTTACGAGTTCTTGCACTTGCTCTCCTTTTTTTCCGAGTGCTATTTTTGCGAGTACTTCTTGGTGCAGTCGTTTCAAAAATTCTTGTCGTTCTTCAACGCGCATCACATCTGCGTAACCTTGCAGGACAAGTGCGAACGCAAAGGGTGAGGGCAGCGCAGTTTGATGTTCTGTCACTGTTATTCTTCCGTCTCCTATTCCTTTGAGTACTGCTTGTGCGTTCGTAAAGTCCATTTTGTCTTCAAGCACTTCACGCACCGCTTCTTGGTATATCGGAAAGCTTTCGGGCAGTCTTTTTACTGCACTCATCAAGATGCGGCTTGATACTTGTTGTTTTCCTACACTTTTTTTGTGTCCTTTGTAGTTTCGCAAGATCATAAGGCCCCTTCCTGCACAGTGTCTAAATCGTCGCGTGAGGACCTCGCTTTTCTCAAGGGCTAATGACATTACTTCTCGTAATTCGTTGTGTTTAAGGGCCAGCAGCGCCCTCTTAGCTTGTAGTGGGCGTGTGTGTCTAAAGTAAAATCCGTTATCTGTGATTCCAAGCTCGATATCGCCCGATCCCATTTTCCCCGCTGCAAACGCAACTGCTCGTGAGATAACGTCGTTTACTCGCCGTCCGTACAGCGTGTGAAAGATGGTGTAGGTGTGGTTTCTGTCTTGAAAGTATTCTATCGTGATGTGGTATTGGTGCGGTATGATTGAGAAGAGGTGTTGTTGTTTTGCGTATTCGTAAATGCTTGTTGCGGCGTCTTCATCAATTGGCAAGTATTCTTGCAGCCACGTAACTATTTCTTCTTTACTTTTTTCTTGTTCAAACAGTTCTCGTAAATATTTTCGCAACGTTTGTACGTGTATTGCTAGGTCATATGATAGCGGGAGCATTTCAGAAAACCAGCTTGGCACGGTTGGTTTTTTTCCGTGTGCTGCGCGTACTTGCGCGGTCATTCCTCGTGAATAGTTGAATTCGTACACGTCTCCTCCGAGCACGAAGACGTCTCCTTTTTTGAGGCTCTCAAGAAATGGTTCTGAAATACTTCCTATCGCTGCTTCGCCTATTTTTACGATAACGTTTGTTTGGTCTGGTATGGTGCCAACGTTTGTTGAGTACAGTACGCGTGCCATCTTGCCTTTTCTTCCGATAGCGCCTGTTTCTTTGTCATACCAAATTTTTGCGTATACATTTCTGTCTTCTAAACTGACGTGTTCTCCTGCGAGGTATTCTACTACTTCTCGTAGTTGTTTTCTTGTGAGCGAAAAGTAGGGGTAGGCTTTTGTTATTGTTTGATACAGTTCTAAAATAGTGGTTTGTTTTTCGATGGCGTGCGCATATACTTCTTGTGCGAGTACGTCAAGACAGTTTTCTGGTATGTGCACTGTGTCTATGTGTCGCTCGATAGCGTGTTTTGCGAGCACTGAGCACTCAACAAGGTCGTCTCTGTCCAAAACTATGATACGTCCTTTTGCTGTTGCGTGCAGTTTGTGTCCTGAGCGTCCTATTCTTTGCAGGGCCCGAGCAACACTTTTTGGGCTGCCAAGAAGAATTACTAAGTCAACATATCCAATATCGATTCCTAATTCAAGGCTTGTTGATGATACAACGCACTTAAGTGATCCTTCTCTTAGTCTGTCTTCTACTGCTAATCGGTGTTCTTTTGAGAGGCTTCCGTGGTGTGCTGCAATGCTTGTTCGCACATCTCCTTGCTCATCGCTCTCATCAGCAATAGTTTCTAGTTGGTCGTTGTATTGTGTTGGAAATCGTTCTTTTAAGTTGTGTACGACGCGCTCGGTTGCTGCTCTGGTGTTTGTGAAGATGAGCGTTGTTTTGTGTTCTTGCACGAGTTCGTTGATGAGGTCGTATTGTTTTTTTGCGAGGTTTTCGTGGCTTGTGCTCATCACGTTTTTTACTGGACTGACGACTTTAATGTCCAGACTTTTCGTGTATGTAACGTCTACTACGTCACATTCTCTTCTTCCGACAAGAAACTGCGCTACTCGTTCTAGTGGTGCCACTGTTGCTGACAGGCCAATGCGCGTGAATTCTGTGTGTTGTGCTAATCGCTCAAGAACGAGTGCGAGGTGTGTTCCTCGCTTGTTATCAGCAAGGGCGTGTACTTCGTCAATAATGGTCCAGTCAATGCCTCGTAAGAGGTCTGAGAACTTCGGGCTTGTGAGCATGATAGCAAGACTTTCAGGTGTTGTGATCAGGATGTGGGGTGGTTTTTTGAGCATTTTTTGCCGCTCATACGGCGTTGTGTCTCCTGTTCTTACTCCTACTCGAATACCAAGGTCTTCGCCATTTCGTTCGTTTAGAGCAGCTAGCGGTCGTTGTAAGTTTTTTTCAATATCATTTCCAAGGGCCTTTAATGGGCTGATGTAAATGCAGTACACACGATCTTCGAGTTGTTTGTCCTGTGCTAGACGTGCGAGATCATCAAGGACTGCTAAGAATGCTGAAAGCGTCTTACCTGAACCGGTTGGTGAGGAGATAAGCGTGTTTTTTCGTTTCTTGATATTCAGAATGCTAAATCGTTGTGGTGGACTAAATGTTCCAAACTCGTCTTGAAACCATCCCTTGACAAGAGGGGTCAAACTACTGCGAATAGCCTCTTCACTGTAGGGCTCTGTCAAGCGTGTTATCATAGGTATGACTGTTAGCTTAGAGGAAGCGGCTCAGACTTATAAGCCCTGTGCGGGGATGTCTAGTGTAAGTGCTTATATTTTCGTTGCCCTTCTTATCTGGTATGTGGAAGTGGACGAAGCGACAGGCAAACCGTGCTTCTGAGTTTAGGCCAATCAAAATTGTTATCGGGATTGTGTTTCTTCTCCTGGGTATTGCCGGCTTGCTCTTGCCTATTCTGCCTGGTTGGCTATTCATTCTGTTAGGGTTGGTTTGGCTTGGTGTAATAGAAAAAGAAGACATTAAGCGATGGCTTAAGTGCCTGCGGCAGAGGTAATTTTATAAATGGACCTTGTTTTCTGCAACGTATGGCTCGTGACCGAAAATTCGTAGCATACCGACGGCTTGAACGCCCGTACACACGTAAGAGTAAGTATCGCAGATATCAATACGTACGTGGAACTCCTCACTCAAAGATTGTACGCTTTGTTATGGGATCACGGACAAAGACTTTTCCACTCAGTGTAAAGCTTGTTTCAAAGACTGACTTGCAAATTCGTCACAGCTCACTAGAAGCGTCACGTATGAGCGCAAACCGCCGCCTTGAGAAAGCTGCTGGTAAACAAGGATACTACTTTCGCATTCACAAATATCCACACCATATCTTGCGTGAAAACCCGCTTGCATCAGGCGCTGGAGCAGACCGTCTTTCGACTGGTATGAAGAAGAGTTTCGGTAAAGCAGTTGGTGTGGCAGCACAAGTTCGCCGCGGTGACGTCGTTATTGAAATTGGTTGTGAACCAAAACACTTGGATGTCGCAAAAAAAGCACTCAACATCGTTTGCTCAAAGCTTCCAAACAGCTACTACATTGTTGTTGACAAAGTCCCTACTGGCTCAAACGAAGTTTCTAAGACGCACAAGCGATTGCCAAAAGTGTACGAATAAAAATTTTTTATTTAGTTTCTTTGCCTAACAAATTCATTAATAGCAGATACGAGGTCTTCTCGTGACAATCCGTTCATTTCTTTTTTGAAGTCTGCAAATACATCTTCTGGAATGATATCTTCTTTTGATAAATAGTGAATGATCGGTTTTCCGTGCTCTTCAAGTGCTTCTCGCAAGGCGTGCTGATCTGCCAGAGGATAGCTTTCTGTGTGGTCGTACACATACACGATAACGTCGGCGACGTATTTGAGCGCGAGGTGTGCTTGTTTTTCAATCTCGTTCATGTGCTCGCGGTTGAGCGTTCCCGGAGTGTCGATGAACTGTACTTTTCGAGCGTTAATCTGTTTATAGCCTAAGTTCAGGCTTTTTGTTGTGAAGGCGTATTCATTAATCTCTGCTGACGCGCCAGTGAGTGCTTTAAGCAACGTGGTCTTTCCCACGTTTGGAAATCCTGCGATACAAACAGTGAATAATTCTTTGAGTTTGGGGTATGTGCGAAGCTTTCGCCTTACGTCTTCTAGCCACTTTAGGTCGCTATCAATGCGCTCAACAGCTCCTGACACGCGTCCAATAAAGCGTTTTGTCGCGTCTTTTACGTCTTCGGGGCTTTGTGCTGCCTCGATCTTTCCTCGTACAGAGTCTCTAATTGCCGCGATTGCTCGTGGAGTGTTTTGTGCTCGTGCAAGTCGCTGTCGGTATTCATCTAAAGAAAAGTCGTTAGCAAGTAATTCGCGATAAAACTCGTTGAGCGTATCCAAGTCTGGAAAGTGTTTGGGAAGGCTTTTTAGGCGCTCTGCAATGTCTTGATGTATTGCAATGATGCGCTCTCGCTCTTTTTTTCTTGTGAGCGTAAGAGGAGTATCCATCTTGCGTTTTGAGATACTTGCAGCTTTTTTTCTTCCTCTCGTGAGTGCTGATTGGAGGAGTTGTTTTGCCGTGGGCAGGTGCGGAATATCTTCAAAAGCCATATCGACTAAAACAGCGTGTAACTTATAAATGCCTTGTTTCTACTAATCTCTCTTATGATATACAAACCCCCTCGCGAATTGGTTACGCCCGGAATATACTCTGTAAATAGACTGGCTAAGGTGGCATGCTCATTTCAAAATCACTTCAGTGCAGATTTTTTAGGATTAAGTATTGAGGAGGTGGCTGAATCATTATACGTGCAATTTCAAAGAAATGGATACCCTGATATTCGTCAGGAAGCTAAGACGCCTTTTGCTCGAAAAAGTACCTTGATCTTTGATGTCTCATCAAATTATGGCGGAGAAATTGTTCCAATCGCCGCTTTAGCAGGTCCGGTGGATACTCGCTTGGACATCCGCAGACTCGCACAAGACTGGCAGAAATCGATTTGTAACCAGCTTAATCTTCCTGAGCGGACCCGCAAAGAGTCACGCTTTTAAACAAAAGGGCTTTCTCTTTGTTTGCTGAGGATGAAATAGCTCCTCGGGAGGATACGAATGGAACTTAAAATTAATGTCGGGAATCCGAAGACAGGAAAAACAACGCCACTTACCTTTGCAGAGCCTAAACCTTTGTTTGGTCTCAAAATGGGTAACACCTTCAAGGGTGAAATGATCGATAAGACTGGTTACGAATTCAAAATCGTTGGCGGTTCAGATAACGCTGGTTTTCCTATGCGTAGAGACGTTGAAGGTGCTGTGAGAAGAAAAATCTTGATTGCGGGTGGAGTTGGATTTCGCTCAAAACGAAAGGGTATGCGCTCACGTAGAACCATCGCAGGAAACACTGTTGGTCCTAACACTGCACAACTAAACGTCGTCATTGTCAAAGAGGGTAAAGAGCCTTTAGATGCTCCTACCGAAGCTCCTGCTGAGGAGCAGGCATAGGTTTATAAGTCGCGCACTCATGGCTGATAATATGCAACCTGAAGTCAACATCGGCCTTGTCGGACACGTAGATCACGGCAAGACCACGCTTACTGAGCGATTGTCTGGTAAGTGGGCTGACACGCACTCTGAAGAGCTAAAACGCGGTATCACTATTCGTCTTGGCTATGCTGATTGTATTATCAGATCAATTACGGGCAAGAAAGATATTGACCAATTTACCACCAAAGAAGAAGTTGATGGTAAGAAGACAAAGGTTGTGAGAAAAATTTCTTTAATTGACGCTCCAGGTCACGAAAGTCTCATGGCAACAATGTTGTCTGGCGCTTCCTTAATGGATGGAGCTATTTTAATGGTGGCTGCAAACGAGCACTGCCCGCAGCCTCAAACAGTTGAGCACTTAATGGCTTTGCAAGTTGCTGGTATCAAAAATGTTATTGTTGTGCAAAATAAGATTGATGTTGTCTCGTTAGATCGAGCACAAAAAAATTATGAGCAGATTCGTGCATTTCTTGAAAAAACAGAGTTCAAAGACGCACCCGTCGTTCCTATCAGTGCATTACACGACGTAAACATTGATGCGCTTATCGCAACGATTCAAGAAACGATTCCTACTCCTAAGCGCGACCTTAAAGAAAACCCGCTTTTCTTTGTTGCTCGAAGCTTTGATATTAACAAACCAGGAACACATCCGAAAAAACTTAAGGGCGGAGTTCTTGGCGGCTCAGTGATTCAAGGACGATTCTCTGTTGGTGACGCGCTAGAAATACGTCCAGGACGAGTTGTTGAAGAGCAAAATAAGAAAGTTGCTCATCCTATTACTACATCAGTTACGTCACTTATGTCCGGAGGCGATTCAGCTGATTCGCTCACACCAGGCGGTTCATCTGCTATGATGACAACCCTTGACCCGGGTCTTGTCAAATCTGATTCGCTCGTGGGCTCAGTAGTTGGTCACCCAGGAACGCTTCCGCCCGTATGGTACTCGTTAAAGCTAAAAACAAGTCTTCTTGAGCGCGTCGTAGGGGTTGAAGGGGCTATCGAGCCACTTAAGCTCAAAGAACTACTCATGCTTAACGTTCACTCAGCGGCTACTGTTGGAGTGGTCACTGAGCTTGGAAAGGACGAGATTACTGTTTCTTTGCGAAAACCTGTTTGTGCATCTGAGGGCGATCGCATCTCGATTTCTCGCCGGACCGGCACACGCTTTCGCCTCATCGGCTTTGGCGTCGTTTCTGGCGGATCAAAGGAAGCGTAAATAGTTTTATATACGCACACCTCCATAATTTGGGCATGGTTCAAACGGTGTGCAAGCAATGTGGTAAGACAGTCTCAAGCGGTGATGTGCGATATATTTCTGCAAATGTGTTCTTGTGTGCAGAGTGTTATGATGGTCGTCACGGTCGCATTCGTGGCGATAAAGGCCTTTCTGAGAAGAAAACGCACTATAATGCTGATCCTGTTCAGAAAAAAACTTTGGTCTGTGGTAAATGCGATTTCGTAAACCGTTTTCGCCCAGATGCCGAAAACGTCACCTGTGGCTATTGTGGAAGCAAAGACTTACGTGAGGAGCGCTCCTCAGCAGCATCTCTTATTGCCGAAGCAGACGATGTTGACACTCACTAGTAATTGTGTTCTCAAGAAGGTATGATAAAACCATAAACTTTATATACTGATTTTACCATTATTACATTCTGGCAAAATTTGGGGACCTTAGATGACGGTAACACGTTTAGAGGCTTTCATGCAAAAGCTTAACGAATGAAGTATTTCCAAAACATCCCAAAAGAATGGAAGCAATCGCAACAGACCATGACGTGCGAGCACTGCCGTCAAACAGTTACGAAAGCTAAGGATTACTTTACCGTAAAAGCGCACTGGAAAATCAAAGACGACGCAGACAGCTTTTCGTTTTGCAGCCTAGCCTGTCTAGGTGCATGGACAAAAGAAGAAAGCTTAGTTGAAGTTGAGGGGTAAAACAAACAATGAAAATCACACAAAAACTGGTTGATAATGTCGTACGAGAACTCGTCGGCGAGGACGCACTGCCTGCAGTCGCATACCTATTTGACAAGCAGAATGTTTCAGAATTCATCATCGCAGAAGATCTCGACATCGAGATTCATCAGATGAGAAACATCCTGTATCGCTGCTACGAGCACAACATCTTGACATTCAACCGCAAGAAAGACAAGAAGAAAGGCTGGTACATCTGCTACTGGAACTTTAACAAGGACCAGATTTCACACTTAGTAGGAAAAATCCACACTGCAAAGCTTGCAAAAATGCAAGAACGGCTCAAAAAAGAGCAAGGCTCACAATTCTTTATGTGCGAAGCTGCATGTACAAGAATGGACTTTGAGCGAGCTGTTGAGTATGAGTTCCGTTGTCCTGAGTGTTCTGAAATCATGAACCAGCAAGACAATGCTCGAACCATTGAGTTCTTAACGCAACGCGTGGATGAGCTCAAAAAAGCAGAAGTGCCTTTCTAGGCACAACTTTTTTCTTTTACTCTCTTTTTCTTCTCCTATGCAATTTATCGACGGCGCAGTATATTTTCCTGAAAGCAAGGTCTTAGCAGTCGCTGACCTGCACTTAGGGTACGAGGCGGAGATGCGTCAAAAGGGCGTGCAGATTCCTTCTGGAGAGTTTGAAGTTTTGTTCAAACGACTCTCCCGTATTCTTGCACACGCAAAACCAGAGATTGTCATTGTCAATGGCGACTTCAAACATTCGTTTGGGCGCATCAGTGATTCTGAGTGGCGGTACGCAAAGCGGACGTTAGAGCTACTAGCAAAAAATCGGCAAGTAGTGCTTGTTGTGGGAAACCATGATCCTGTGCTCTTTCCTATCGCGGAAAAGTTTGGCGTGACCTTGACAGAAGAGTTTCTGGTTGACCAAACACTATTTGTGCACGGCGACAAACTTCCCGTGTCAACTGCAGCGTACGAAAGAATCGTCATCGGCCACGAACACCCGGCAATCTCGATTAGCGATGGCGTGCGCTCAGAGTTGGTGAAATGCTACCTTGTAGGTACCTGGCAAAAAAAGCAGTTGGTGGTGCTTCCCAGCATGTTCTCGCTCACAGAAGGCACTGACGTTCTCTCAGGCAAGTTCTTATCGCCCTTTCTCTCAGACGTTAGTAAATTCTCTGTTCACGCTCTTGTGGATAGCAAAGCACTGGCCTTTGGGACTGTGCATGATGTTGAGCGACTCGGTAAAAAGTGACCACTGGACATGCACGGCCGCAACTCATTATAAGCGCGAACACATACTTCTTACATGGGAGTGTGCGAGCGAAATTCATTGGTTGCCAACAGACGCTGGACCCGTGTGCATGACCTCGAGCATGCACGTATTAGGACAGATGAACAAGCCATGTGTATGAAGGCTGCACTATGTGGGTTTCTTGCGGGAGATGGGAATGTTGTGCATCGAGTGGAAGAAACATATGAAAGATGGCAAATCACATTTTTTCCTGATGATCAAAACATGCTACACACATTCAAACATTTTATCTCTTCGATTTATAACAAAAAACTTAGTATTACTAAAGAAATCAATTTCTATTCTGTACAGTTAACTTCAAAATCTACGGCTATTGATTTGCTCGAATTGGGATGTTTTAGCACTCATGATTGGGTGATTCCTGAATTTGTCATGAACACAAGATATTACTTGATCGCGTGGATTCGCGCATTCTACTCCGCGGAAGCCTATGTAAGCAATGAAGTTATTCGAGTACAAACAGTGAATCATCAAGGAATGAAACAATTAAGTGAAGCATTCAAATCACTGGACATTGTCCATAGAACGTACACCTTCACGCCCAAGAACAAAAATCACTCCCAAGTCCACATACTTATAATTAGCAATTATGCGATGAGAAGAAGATACGCGAAATTGATCGGTTTTTGGCACGATAATAAAACCCGGACACTAAGTAAAGCGTTACATTCAAAAACAAACACATAATTCGATGGAATAGGCCGCAATCCCATAATCTGGTTATTGGAACAGACTGGAACTCTGTGCCCTCACGGGCGTCCCGGTTCAAATCCGGGTTGCGGCGTTAATCCTGCTGTTTATCGTTGTATTCTTGCCAAAAAGGTTAAATAGGTGCGCGTATTAGCATTAGCATGCCAAGAAAATCATTAACACCAATTCCAGTAGCACCAGTTGAACGCATCATGTCAGACAGTGGCGCAAAGCGTGTTTCTGCTGCTGGTGCTGAACGTATGGCACAAGAATTGTCAGATATCGCACATAACATCTCAGAGTCTGCAGTTAAAATTGCAAAGCACTCAGGAAGAAAAACTGTCAAGGCCCGAGACATTCGTTTGGCCTTTGATACTGGTTCGTTCTAAATACTTTTTTAAACACCTTCTTTGTTTCTTCTTATGAACGGGCTCGTGGTCTAATGGTAGGACACTCCATTGGCTATGGAGAGACTCCGGGTTCGACTCCCGGCGAGTCCAGAGATGTTTGATATCCTTCACTCGCTAAAAGGCACCTCTTGGGACATGCCGGAAAAAGATGTACTCTCTCTTATTCGCTCCGTGCAAGAACTCGTTTTTGTTGTAGAACGAAAGATAGTATTGTTTCAACAAATTGAGTTGATGACATATGACCATGAGAACAGACATTTGCCATTTCAAGGAGGAACCCTTCGTCATCCAAGATCATGGGTTACTAAGACATATCGTAGGTGGTATAATCAGCAGCGAAAACGCTATTCTGATTTCCATGGCTGTTTATCGCGTCAACTCGGCATTGAGCAGACTGCAGCACTCCACGCGACACGTCTAAAAAAAGACCTGTCAGCATTGGCTAAAGCGCTTGACAAAGAAGTTGATGTTACAGCCATTCAGAGCGTTGTAAACACATTAGAATCTGTTTTGCGCCGACAAGTAAAAATTGTCGAAGAAATACAAGAAGAATTCGTTCGCTTTGTGGGTTCTCCTCCTCGATGGGAAAGCGATTATCAAGATAACGAGTGGGTCATGAAAGAGAAAGAGAAGCATCTTGCGCAATGGAAACGTGTTCTTGCCCATGCGCGCTCCCTTAAGGAAATGTTTAGAAATGAGCTTCGCATTCTCACCAATCAATTATTTAACTCTGAGGATGTTGCGTCTTGGAATGCCCAGTTCAAATCCCACGCGGACGAATT
>SKIA01000044.1 GCA_007116645.1 Candidatus Woesearchaeota archaeon | reverse complement strand
TGTGCGCTAAGATAATAATGAGTAAGACGCCCAAAATGATATTGATAGCGCTTGTTGAGAGCACATCAGCATCAGGGTATAATGCAAACAGAGCAGTGCCTGCAAGCACAAGAAGCCCTACAAGCACGAGGGCTAAGTACTGCAGATGAAAGTGATCTGTATTGATGAGCACAACACCAAACACTCCAAGCAAGAGTGCAGGACTAAAACTGAGCAGTGCTGCGCCAAAAGGAGCGTTTGTTAACGTGCCAATAAGCACGAAGATGAGCAATACGAATAATGTAAAGAGGGCGCACGCAGCGCGAATAAAACTTGAGTGAGGATGATGTGCGCGATGTGGATGATTATCAGGGTGCTCGGGGTGCGCAGAGTGCATTTTATCAACCATACAAGCGTTTGTGAAAAACAGAGTATATAAGCGTTACTTGTAACTGTTAAGAAGTTTACTGGCGAGTGTAGCGTTCAAGAATGTCGCAAAACGCTTCACCTTTCTCTGTTGCAGACCCATTAGAACCATCTAAAAGAGTGGCATTGATACCAATGTAATGGTGGTCTTGGAGCACGCTAAGTTCTTGGTGAAATGGTCCTTGACTCCACGTAATGTTGCTTTTACTTCTTTGAGTTGAAGCCGCTCTACGTCCGAAGTTAACAAATGAAAATATCGAATCGCTCCCAACCGCTTGCACTGCTTGGTGTGCGGTTCTCCTAATTAATTGTTCTTCAGCAGCCACTCGAAGACGATTTTCGGGCAAGATGGTCAACACGTTTCTTGTGCCTTGAGGAACATAAAAATATACGCGCTCACCACTACCCACAGACGCCCAACCTTTTACATCAACCGGATCCAAACCAAATGTTGTTTCATACATCTCTTTGACAATGAGCGAAATAGGATACGTGTCAGGATGAAGCATAACCACTCCCACTTTTAGAGGATTATCATACGAATCATCTGTGTAAAATGCTCCAGTTACATTAGGGGGGTGAGTGGTTCGAATTGTTCATTTAACATATCAAGCAAATCAGTGATAACACCACTCGAAAGTGGCTATGAGGTTAAAAGGTTTTTTATTCCATGCGCGGATAGACATCAGGGCTGAGAATAACTTTATCCATCTTCACAGCAACCCCTTTGACCTTCATCATATCTTTTGAAGACATACGCGCAGTACCGATACCGACGAGCTCGTCTTTGAGCGTCAGAATACGTACAGGGTCACCATCACTAATTCCAGGCATGACTTTTGCAACGCCAGGCACTTTGAGCGTTGCTCCGTGGGTTAGTGAGTGAACAGCAGAGTCCAAAACAACCACTGCTTTAAGGTTCTTAACAATGTCCTCTCCGGGAAGCACGATACGACGAAACGCAGTTTCATCGCCTTCTTGGGCAAGAGCGTACGCATCAGAGAGCGTTTGCAAAGTAACTGATTGGTCTTCGGTGTAGTGTGATGCGCGCGTTCTTCGAAGCTCAGCCATGTGTGCGCCAACACCGAGGTGTGCGCCAAAATCAGAACACAATTTTCTGATGTAGGTGCCTGCTTGGACATCAGCACGAAACAAAATATCTCGCGTACGGATTTCTATAAACTCAAATGCATACACAGAACGCTCGCGTAAACGACGAGCAACAGCTGATCGCTTTGGAGGAAGCTGAGTTATTTTACCAACAAATTCTTGCGCTGCTTTTCGAAGCTCATACTGAGGTACTTCTTGATGCACGTGCATAACGCCTACGTACTCTTTACCTGCCTTAAGCATGTATTCAACAAGACGCGTTGCGCCGCCAGTAGCGACGGGAAGAACCCCGGTTACTTTTGGATCAAGCGTTCCAGAATGACCTGCCTTATCGATACCTAACGCTTGTTGCACGTACGCAGAAACTTGATGACTCGTAGGTCCTGAAGGCTTGTCAATCACGACAACACCAAAATCACGCAGCTGCGCAATGGTGCGCTCTTCAGGGCGCAAACCGTATTTATCAGATGGTTTAGCGTTCTCATCGCGTACAAGATATGTGGTCATAGCAAATGGGAGGCGAGGAGCATTTTTAAACGTGCGGTCTTCTCAACAAATCGTGAACGCGCTCGTAATCTTGCCAACATACAACGAAAAAGCCACTATCAAGCAGGTGCTAGAAGGAATTTTACGTCACAAAAACGTTTCTGTGCTCGTCGTAGACGACAACAGCCCTGATAAAACTGCGGGTGTTGTAAAAAAGCACAAAGAGTTTGGCAAGAGAGTGCACTTGTTGTCAGGAGAAAAACAAGGCCTTGGAGAAGCGTACAAAAGAGGCTTTGTCTGGGCAGTTAATGAGTCAACAGCAGACGCGTTTTTAGAAATGGACGCAGACTTGTCTCACAATCCAGAAGACATTCCTCGGTTACTGGATGCCCTGAAATCAGCAGATGTAGCCATCGGATCACGATATGTTAAGGGAGGCAAAGTTATCGGCTGGGGAATGCACCGAAAAATACTGTCGTTTGGAGGAAACCTTGTCGCAAGAATGATTGCTGGTCTGTGGAGTGTGCGAGACTGTACAGCAGGCTTTCGCGCCTTTAGACGGAAAACAGTACAGGGCGTTGATTTTTCTGAGCTGCCAGGAAAAGGATACAGCTTTCAGATAGCGCTGCTCAACACAGTAAAAAGACAAGAACGCACAATTGTTGAAGTGCCAGTAACATTTACTGACCGAGAAAAAGGAACTTCAAAACTTGGCGTATCAGACATCTTAGAGTTTGGAGTAGTGGCTGTGAGATTAGGATTTCAAACCTACGCGCGCCTCATAAAATTTTTACTCGTTGGTGCGTCGGGATTGATCGTTAACTGGGGAGTGTTTGCATTGCTCTGGCTCTACACTGGAGTTCCTGCGTGGCTGTCAATAGCTGTGGCAACAGAGGCGAGCATTCTTTCAAACTTTTTTTTGAACAATGCATGGACGTTTAAGGACAGAAGAACAACACACATCATAGGAAGACTCACAAGATATCACTATACTGCTCTTGGCGGATTACTCATCACGTACCTTGCATACTTTAGTTTAGAAAACGCCATGCATGCACTTGTTGCGTATCCAGTAGCAATTATGGCTGCGACAGCATGGAACTTCGCACTAAGTTACTTTTGGGCATGGAAGAAAAAATAAAAAAAATCAAAAAAATTAGTCTTTTTTGTCTTCAGGCTCGTCTTTGACTTTGCCTTCAACAACTTCTTCATCATCAGAAACTTCAGGAGCTTCTTTTGATTGTTCTTCGCTAATCTTCTGATATAGCTCAGTCGAGATTTTCATGAGGACGTCACGCAACTCTGTAGTTGCGCTCTTAATGCCTTCAATGTTTTTCTCATCAGCCTTGAGTAATTCTGAGAGCGCATCTTGCTTTTCTTTGATGCGCTTTTCGTCTTCTTCTGAAAGCTTGTCTTTGAGTTCCTCAACAGTTTTTTCTGTTTGGTGAACTAATGACTCTGCCTCGTTCACGGCTTCGATTTGCTCAAGTTTTTTCTTGTCGTCTTCAGCAAACTTTTCAGCGTCTTCTTGCATCTTTTTGATTTCCTCATCAGAGAGGTTTGTTGATGCAGTGATTTTCACTGACTGCTCTTTACCTGTTCCTAGATCTTTTGCAGATACACTTACGATACCGTTAGCGTCGATATCGAACTTGACTTCGATTTGCGGAACTCCGCGCGGAGCAGGCGGGATGCCTACTAGGTCGAACTGTCCAAGCACTTTGTTATCGGCTGCCATGGGGCGTTCACCTTGAAACACGCGAATGGTTACTGCGTTTTGACCATCTGCTGCTGTTGAGAATATTTGCGCTTTGTTTGTTGGAATCGTAGTGTTCTTTTCGATTAGTTTTGTAAACACTCCTCCGAGGGTTTCAATACCAAGCGAGAGTGGCGTTACGTCCAAGAGCAATACGTCTTTTACTTCTCCACCAAGGATTCCTCCTTGAATGGCTGCGCCTACCGCAACTGCTTCGTCAGGGTTAACACTTTTGTCGCCTTCCTTGCCAGTAATTTTTGTGACAAGAGCTTGCACTGCAGGGATACGTGTTGATCCGCCAACAAAGATGACTTTGTCAACTTCTGAAGCCTTCATGCCTGCATCTTTTAATGCTTGCATAGTGGGCTTTTTGAGTTTTTCAATGATTGGATCAAGCATTTTTTCAAACTCTGAGCGGGAAAGCTCAGTCGTTAAGTGCTTTGGTCCGGATTGTGTTGCAGTGATAAACGGCAAGTTAATGCTCGTTTTTTGTTTTGAAGAAAGCTCGATTTTTGCTTTTTCTGCAGCTTCTTTTAATCGCTGAAGTGCTTGTTTGTCTTCTCGTAAATCAACGCCGTTATCTTTTTTGAATTGCTCAGCAAGATAATCCATGATGAGTTCGTCAACGTCGTCTCCACCAAGGTAGTTGTCGCCGTTGGTTGCTTTTACTTCAAAGACTCCATCGCCAAGCTCAAGAATTGAAACGTCAAACGTTCCCCCTCCAAAGTCGAACACGAGAATGGTGTGGTCTTCAGATTTGTCAAGACCATATGCAAGAGCTGCAGCGGTCGGTTCGTTAATGATACGTTCAACTTCAAGACCTGCAACTTTTCCTGCGTCTTTTGTTGCTTGTCGCTGACTGTCTGAAAAATAGGCTGGAACAGTAATGACTGCTTTAGTAACTTTAGCACCAAGATAGTCTTCTGCATCTTTTTTGAGTTTTTGCAAAATCATTGCAGAGATTTCTTGCGGAGTATATGTTTTTCCGTGAATTGTTGTTTTGTGATCTGCGCCCATGTGCCGCTTGATAGAGCGAACGGTCTGATCAGGGTTTAGGATAGCTTGGTTTTTTGCTGCTTGTCCTATGATGCGTTCTCCATCTTCTTGTACAGCCACAACGGAAGGCGTAGTACGCGATCCTTCGCTGTTTGGGATAATAACGGGCTTTCCACCCTCCATCACGGCGACTGCTGAAAATGTTGTTCCTAAATCGATTCCTATAATTTTACTCATGTTGTTTTTCCTCCGGTCCCTGCGACACCTTTACTTTTGCGGTGCGCAATACGACTCCACCGAGTATGTATCCTGGTTGAAGCACCTCAAGAATGGTTCCTTTCGGATCATCTGAGTGCTCTTTTAAGAGCGCTTCGTGCAGGTTAGGGTCAAACACTTCGGTGGGAGAGCGTTTGACTCCGTAATCTTCAAATGTGGAGAGAAGCTGTGCAAGCACAAGC
Source organism: Candidatus Woesearchaeota archaeon (assembly GCA_007116645.1). Lineage (GTDB taxonomy): Archaea > Nanobdellota > Nanobdellia > Woesearchaeales > SKIA01 > SKIA01. The sequence continues at coordinate 3,637 of SKIA01000044.1, read as the reverse complement.
TCTACTCCTTGCGCAAAATCTTCTTTAGAGGCATTCTCTTGTGAGAGTGCAAGCTCTAAGTGGTCGATAATTCCGAGCACATCTTTTATGAGGTGCTGGGTTGCGCGTTGTTTGTGTTCTTCTCGCTCGCGCTCAGTGCGCTTGCGGTAGTTAGCATAATCGGCTTGTACGCGCGCAAGACTCTGAGTGAGTTCTTGTACGCGCTCTTGTACGCCTTGTTCGTTTTCTTCAGTCATAGTCTAAATTTTCGCTCGTGTCGCTTCGTGGCATGACGATAGTGAGCTTTCCGTTATCAAACACCACGATTGCCTGCTCGTACTCAACAACTGTGTCTAGTGGAAGTTCTTGGACAAAGTGGTGTCCGAGGTGTTTTCCTACTAGGATGACAGCGCTTTTTGTGACGGCAACATCCTTGATTATTACGTCAGGGAATATTCCTCTCACTACAACGATGTCGTCATTGGTGATTACGTGTACGTGTGGTTGTTTCATATGATTGCTCTCGTCGACTTTAAATCAACAATGAGTGGTAGATGTCGACTTCATTTATATACTTTTGCATTACATTTATATACTCTGTTTACTTAAACTCAACTATGAGATTTGATCGCGTCACCATTGTCAACGTCCGACTCCCAAAGCGAGCAGACATTAACACAGAACTCCAATGGTTTGGAGGCGCGCTCGGACTATTTGGCGACAGAGACAAAGACTCAAGCTGCTTTCGCATCTTCGTAGCACTCGTTCGCGCATCACGACACGAAACAGGATTATCATCTGATGACATCGCCCGACAAACACTACTCACAAGAGGAACAGTGGTGCATCACTTAAACAAACTCCAAGACGCAGGCCTTGTCACACACAACAACCTACGATACCAACTCATCGGAAATAGCTTACAAACAGCACTCAAAAATGTCCAACAAGAAATAAACGACGCATTCACTATTCTAGACGCTGTAGCCAAAGATATCGATGACAAGCTTCATTAGCTCAAGGCAACAATTATAAAGGGATGAAGGCGATACTATGCTGTGAGAGTGCGGCTAGCCGTAGTAACGCTACTAATAGTGATGATATTGCCGCTCGCGTATGCGGGAAGTAGCTATGCGTCCGCAACACCAATCAGCACAGACGGCACACCAACAACGTTCACATTCACTTCTGACGAAACATTCTACGCAAGCTTTCCAGCCACCGCAGGAACAATATACGAAGCACGCACAGTGGGAACAGGAACCATAGATACATTCCTTGAGATACGCTGGCCAAACCAAGCGCTCCTCGCAGAAAACCAATACGACTTCTCAACATCAACAGGAAGCGATAGCAGAATACTCTTTTCAGCACCAAACACAGGAACATACTACGCAACACTCACAGAAGCTGCTAACAGAGTAGGAGATGCAGACCTTATCATCACAGAACTTGGAACGCTCGCAGGAACAATGGTAACAGAGCCACTCTCAGTCGACCGCGAAGACACATTCACCATTACCACAAACGTCACCTGCACAGGAGGACCATGCGGAACAGTAACAGCAATTCTTGATCCGATACCAGAACTTCCAAGAGGAGTAAAAATGCAAGGGGAAAGAGCAAACGTCGAAATACGCTATGCACACTTTGACGCAAGAACGGCACGGCAACGAACCATCACCGCAGAACAAGAACTTACCATGGCAACACTCGAGTTGCTCAAAGACCACCCCGCAGTCGTCTCGATAGAACCAAACCTGATCGCACACACCATGCTTGACTCAAGCGCACCAAGCATACGAGCAGACGAAGCAATACAGCAAGTATTCGCAGGAGTGACCCTGCGCGGACAACAACACACCGTATGCGTGATCGATACAGGAGTAGATTACCGACACCCAGACCTTGGCGGGTGCGACGCGACAAGCAACATCAACGACGGCAGCTGCGAAAAAGTCATCGGAGGATACAACTATGTCGAAGGAAACAACAATCCAATGGACGACAACGGACACGGAACGCACGTAGCAGCAACAGTAGCGTCAACACACGGAACATACACAGGAGTTGCGCCAGACACAAAAATAGTGGCGATGAGAGCGCTGGGAACATCAGGCAGCGGATCATTTACAAATGTACGAAACAGCGTTGATTGGTGTACTGACAACGCAGAAACACTCAACATCACTGCCATCGTTATGAGCCTTGGAACATCAGACCCATACGTGAATAACTGCGATTATTTGATGCCAAGCTTTAGAACCAGCGTAAACAACGCGCTAGCAAAAAACATCACTGTCTTTGCAGCAGCAGGAAACCAATACAGCACCTACCCATGGCTGGGAATGAGCTTTCCAGCATGCATCTCAAACGTGATAGCCATCGGAGCAACCAGTGACGCAGGAGCGTGGAGCTCATACACAAAACGAGATGTCACACTCGACATGACAGCACCTGGAAACAGCGTGACCGCAGCACGACACGACAGCACCGGACACACCACAAAATCAGGAACGAGCATGGCAACACCGCACGCAGCAGCACTCGGAGTCTTAGTTCGACAACGAATGGAACTCTTACACGGCCGACCATTAACGCCAGACGAAGTACGCTGGGGCCTTATCAGCTCAGGAGTACCAAGACAAGACAGCACCACGCAACCAAACAGCGGGCTTGTGAGAAACCGAATTGACGCAATGAACGCAACCAACATCAAAGGAGTGGTGCCTATGACAGAGGGTGCAACACCGTTTTGGACGCCAACACAAAACCCCGACACATGCGGATACATGAACGACGGAGATACTTGCTCTCACACATGGACTGTGCACGCAACAGGAGAACTCGGAGGATACACATTCTTCACCATCTACGAAAACGAATACTCATACACCGAAACGCCGCGCATCATCGTAACCATAACTCAGCCACCAGAAGGAGACCAAACGCCGCCAGTAACGACTGACGATGCTCCTTTGACTTGGCAAAATGAAAGCTTTACTGTTACGCTCAACGCAACAGACGACGACAGCGGAGTAAATTATACAACATACCGTCTCAACGAGGCAACATGGACCAACGGAACAGAAATACTGATTGAAACACAAGGCAACAACACCCTCGAATATTACTCAGTAGACAATGAAGGGAATGTAGAAGAAACAAAGACAACACACGCACTCTTGGACTTGACACTACCAAGCACAACTGACAATGCGAGCGCGCAATGGAGTCGCTTTGAACAAACAATAGAACTGGTATCTACTGACGACCTATCAGGAATAAACAGTACACAATACCGCGTCGGAGAAGGAGAATGGGAAACAGGAACCACGGTGTTAGTCGATGAAGAAGGAAACACGACACTCACATATTACTCTGTAGATAACGCTGGAAACATCGAAGAACAACAATCAACCAACATACTCATAGACCAAACACCACCGGTAACAACAGACAACGCGCCAACAGGATGGCAGAATGCACCAGTAAACGTCACGCTCAGCGCAACCGATGCACTATCAGAAGTGAACGCAACATTCTACTCGCTTAGCGGAGAATTTGTGCCTGGAACATGGGTGGCAATAGAAGAAGGAAACCACACGCTCACATACTACTCGCAAGATAACGCCGGCAACAAAAAAAAAAAAAAAAG
>SKIA01000010.1 GCA_007116645.1 Candidatus Woesearchaeota archaeon | reverse complement strand
TTCCTACAGAACAAGGAGTGCGATACGATATTATTATTGAAGCCTTTGTTAAACTTCCTGAACCAGTAAACGAACCAGCGAAAATAGTTCTTCGCGACCCTACGGTTCTTGAAGATGACAACTGGGAGTTTGCTTTAAACACTACATTTGCAAGAACTGGAAATGATAGAATAATACTACCCGCAAGTGAAAGAAATTACCGGCGAGCGTGCATAGTATTTGAGAGGCCGCTCAGAGATTACTTCCCCTTCGCAGCATACCAAGACCTCAGCTCACGCGAGCTTTGTACAAACATTCAGCAGGTGAACCAATGAACAAACACGCACAAATAACTCTTTTTATTATTCTTGGCTTAGTGCTACTGCTTACAGTAGTGCTTTCAGTTGCCTTGTTTACTGATTTTATTGATTTCAGACCTCCAGGTGATCAGGTGATAACTCATATCCCCACTGAACTTCAGCCACTTCTTATGCTTGTGGAACAATGTCAAGCAGGAATTGCAGAGGAAGCATTGAGCACGCTGCTCTCCCAAGGAGGTTACTTGAATCCTGAACTGCAAGGCATATTTTCCGGTTATCCTCCAACAGGGACTGGATTACCCCTAGACGATGAGAATGTGATTGCGTACTGGCACTATATTAGAAACGGAGAACTGCAAAGCAGTCAGCCGCCTCTGTACGGAACTAGCGCAAGATCCGTCTCACAACAAGTAGCAATCTACATTGATCAAAGACTAGACGATTGTGTTGCTTGGGACGTGCTTCCCAGTTACGAGATAACCGCACAGCAGCCAGTTAGTCGCTTGGAATTTAGACAAGGACAAACCGATGTAATTACGCGGTGGGATATTCAAGCACAAACAACAACGGGAACTGTTCGTTTTGACTCCTTTACTGCAACAATAGATGCGCCAGTAGAACTGATGTTCAATGCTGCAGATGAACTCATAACAGAATTTCAAGAATATAGAGTTCCTGAACTAAGAACTCTTGACTGGCTTGCGCTTTACGCCACAGGAACAAATGATTTGCCTCCGCTTGCCGGAGGGTTGCAAAATACGTTCCGAATAAACGTGTACCCGCTAGGACCTGCACAAAACGATCTCTCTGATGTATTACATTACCAAGCAGAAAGCTTACAAGTAATAGACAGTAGAGACTGGCAAATATTCCAAGTTGAGGATAGCGAAGCAATTAATGATTTGTACCTACAAGGACTACTCACTCTTGATGCACCTGTAGAAGATATGAAAATTCGATTCTCAACATCACAAGACTTTGGACTAAGACTGCTCGTCGACGGAAACCCGGGCGTTGCTGTACCAACAATTACTAAACCACCAGGTCCGCTCGCATGGATGATGCCTCCAATAGTGGACTACACGTTCTCATATGATATTACGTATCCACTACTGGTGACATTGGAACAAAATGGATATATACTCAACTTTGGATATGAGGTAAACATCAGAAATAATCTCCCTATGGGTTTTTCTGAGCAACACCCAGAAGAAGAAGGAAGTTACTGCTCTCTTGCTGGGGGAGTAGAACTAGAACTCCTCGTCGCTCCTGCTGATCAACCTGCATCAGCAACATACACTTGTGGAGGTATTACCTGCGCCTTAGGAGAAGTAATCGACGGCAGATTAGAAACAACACTTCCTACCTGTGCACAAGGAACCCTTAACGTATACGCAGAAGACTTGTATGCTGACGTTGTAAGTTTATCATCGCAAGCAGACGACGCGCCCATTACTCAAAACGTTCAATTATTTGAAGAACGAGAAGTGACTGTTCGAGTCGAAGAACGAGAAGTACGAAGGTCCATCGAAGGTGATTTTGAACTATCAGATAATTCACTGCTCACAGCAGCCGACGTGATTCTGATCCGACAAGGATCACCATATGTTGTGATTCCAGATGAATCGGGCAAAGCACTTATGGTACCAGGAACCTACGACGTATTTGTCATAAAAATTCTTGAATATCCTGAAGACGCTCCCTTTATTATTCCTGCAGAAAGAAGATGTGAGGATGCAGGGTTTATAGGAAATTTAATCACATCAAGTGATGATAGGTGTGCGGACATCCCTCAGATTAATTTCTCTGCCTTACCTGTTGTGTACCTTGAGTTATCAGGAAATAACGGGCTGTTTGTTCCTCAAGTACCTGAGACACTTGTATTACGCGCGGCAGGATTCAACCCGGCAAACATGCTAGTAGTAGAAGATACAGAATACATCGGAGCACTGTTTGAATTAGCAGAAACGATTACGCCACAAGAAGCAGCGCGCTTTGAAGGATAAAATTATTTGTACGCAACAACGCGATCAGATTGGCGTTCGCGACGACGCTTACTGTCCTGTTCTTCTGCAATAGCATCATAGAGGCGGTCTCCCATTCGGCTTACGCCTTCGTCTTGTGCCTTAATGGAATCAACAAGCTTTCCGCCAGACGCCGCTGCGATGCCCTCAAGAATTTTTGGTTGGTTTGGATCAAGAACATTGTGTTTGTAACCCAAACGCTCGTTTAGTGATGCTCGCACGTTCTTTCCTAGGTCTGTATGCGCGCGCACAACTGCATTGTCTATGGTGGAGTACAAGCTATCAAGGTCTGCATCATCAAATTGTCCTTGTTGCAGCGCTGTCATAAGGTTTGTGAATGAGCCTGCACTAGTTTCTTTAAGACCATGGTATTGGTCCATCATTTTAGCAAGGACGCGCTGAGAGGTTTTGTCACCTATCTTATCGCCAAAGCGTTTAAGATATTCGTTAAACACTTTTTGTTCGCCAGGATGATACTGCTGAATGGATGATAATAATTTTGAAGCAAAGTTCTTACTTACAACGTCTTTTACGTCAAGCTTGGTCTTGTCATCAATGCTTATTTTGTCACCGACCTTGAGATGGTAATGATCGGCAATAATTGTATCTCCTTTTAGGTGTCCGAGCGCCTTTGCGACGTCCAGTCGTAAACCCTGCTCAAAGTTTTTCCGGATAAGTGACTTTTGCCGTCGCAGCTCCGGGCTATTCATGATATCATCAGAAAATAATCCGATGTTTACAGCTGCTTGGGTGGCTGCATCAGGAGAATCAGAATGATCAATTTGGCGTAATAAGTCTCGCTGAATAGTGCGGTATGCAGCAAGTCCTCCGTCCTGCAAGATAGGATACCGGTGGGGTTTTTGCTCTTTTTTATCAGCCATACCACCTTTATCGCAATTCGCCCTTATTAAACATTTGTCTTGCGTAAGCAATGGATTTTGCGGCAAATGACCCAAAACCTTTTTTAAGGCGAGAGCAGTAAAAGCCATAGTGAGTACTTTTATGACAGAAAAACCTCTTCCTGACGCACATCCTTTGCCGAAAGCTCCTAAAGATCCCCAAGCACGGCTTGAAGAAGCACAAGAACTTATTGCCAAGTTTCAAGAACAAATCTTTATTCGATTCAAGGACTACGTCCTCTCAATAGCGCTTTTAGCACCAAGAAAAGAAGATGAAGGACGCATACCTGTATTAGTATTAATTGATGATATCGAGTCTAAAAAACTCTCAAAAGAAGCTCTACGAGAAAAACTCATCAAAATATTTGATGAAGAAGCAGCAAAAATAGACAAAAAACTCTTACCAGAAGTACTCTTGCTCTCAGAGCTGTGGCAATACTGTTACGACTCAAAACACGAAGTCCTCCAAGACCTCGCAACGAGTCAACCCATTTACGACACCGGAGTACTGCAATCAGTTCGCCTGGCAGAAATCCACAAACAACTCGTACTGCAAAAGTTCGAGAAATACATCATGTGTTACGTACTCGGAGGAAGCCTCGTACAAGGGACTGCCACCACAAAAAGTGACGTGGACGTCTTTATGGTCATTGACGACACTGACGTAAAGAAAATGACGCGCACAGAACTGCGAGACAAGCTCCGAGCAATCATCACTGACCTTGGATTTCAAGCTGGAGAAATGGTCGGCGTAAAAAACAAAATCAACATCCAAACATACATCCTAACAGACTTTTGGGAACACGTAAAAGAAGCAAACCCAACCATCTTCACATTCCTGCGCGACGGAATACCCTTTTTTGACAAAGGAGTATTCATGCCATGGAAACAACTTTTGGAGATGGGAAAAGTAAAGCCATCACAAGAAGCAATCGACTTATACATGAGCTCAGGAGAACAATACCTTGCGCGCACAAAACTTAAACTCAAAGAAATAGGAATGGAAGACTTTTTCTGGGCGACAACAACGCCGGCACAAGCAGCAATCATGTTGCATGGACACCCGCCGCCCACACCAAAAGAGCTTGCAGCAGCTTTGCGAGAACTCTTTGTAAACATCGATAAACCATTGATGGAAGAAAAAACTGTCAAGATAGTTGAGAGCATTATCAAAGTGCGAAAAGACATTGAGCACGGAGACAAAACAGAGATTTCAGGAAAAGAAATTGATCAACTCCACAAAGACGCACAAACATTCCTCAAAGACATCCAACCACTATTTGAGAAAATACAAGCAGAAAAAGACGCAAAAACAGTGACTGAAACCTATGAGCACACAGTCACGCTCGTACGAGACGTGCTCAACGCAGAAAAAATCTCTCCAGGAAAAGACGTGCTTAAAACATTCAACACAAAAATCATTGAATCAGGAAAACTCCCTGAACGATTCTCACGCATCCTAGAAGACATCTTCCAAGCACACAAAAAACACCAAAAAGACCCGCTAACAAGAGCACAAACACAAGAACTCGCAAAGAACGGAAGAGAATTCTACAAAGTAGCACTCGAATATTTACAACGAAAACGCGGACGAGAACTAGAAAGAGCAAAAGTGCGTGTCGAACACGGAGAAGCACTCGCAGAGCTTATCATCCTAGAAAAACAAGCGCTGATCATCCACGACGTAAAGCAACAAGAAAAACAATACGGAGTAGCAGACATCCAAAAAGAAGGCTCTCTTGGGGTGTTCCAAGAAATCCCTGCTGAAGAATACGAAGAACTCCTCGCAAAAGCAGCTCCACCAGAAAAAGTAGTTCTCAAAGACGCATTCTTTACCAGTCTGACCACTCTTTTTGGCAAAGACGCCACTGTTGTATACGGGTAAACGCATTTATACCACCAATGCATTCCTTGTTTTATGAAAACAGGATTGTCTGTCGCTGACGCAATGACAAAAAAACCTATTCAGGTACCAAAAAACATTACTGTCAGAGAATGCGCGCGCATCATGAGAGACAAAGACATCGGAAGCCTACTTGTTGTTGAAGAACAAGACCTCCTAGGGATTATTACTGAAGAAGACGTTGTTGAGCGCGTAGTAGCAGAAGGCCTTGATCCAGAAACCATGTGCGCAGAAGACATCATGACTGAAGAACTCATCACTGCGCCTCCAGAAAAAGATATTGTGGACGCACTAGCACTCATGAGAGATCACGACTTAAGACACTTACCAGTTCTCTCAGAAGGACAACTCGTTGGTTTTCTTACGGCAAAAGACATCCTCAAAATAGAGCCGCAACTCTTTGAAATACTCCTTGACTCAATAGACCTTCGTGAAGAAGAAAGAAAGCTCGCACTGCGCGCTTCTGCGCTCGCACAAGAAGGGTTTTGTGAGATATGCGGAAACTTCTCAGACGACCTTTCACGAACACGAGACCAACGCCTTGCGTGCCCTGACTGTCGCCAAGGCTAAAAGTTTATAAGCCCCGTTTCGAATAAACAAGCTATGTCACACATTCATCTTCGAAGACTCGTTTTACGATACCAAGGACTCTTTGACTTTGAAGGACTCTACGAACGAATAGTGCATTTTTTTGAATCGCGATACTACGACTATGTAGAAAAGCGCTGGAAAGAAAAAGACTTCTCGCCTCTAGGTCGAGAACGAGTCATAAAAATGGCTCCAGAAAAAAACATTACTGAATACCTCAAGTACGAATATGCTATTCAATGGAACAACATGGATTTGCACACTGTGGAAGTTGTGAGAAATGGCAAAACAGTGGAACTGACATGGGCGCGCTTTGAGCTCACCGTAGAAGCATTTATTGACATTGATTGGCAAAAAATGGGTAAAAGCAATCCTAAAACTGCGAAGTTTTTTAACGAGAAGGTCATAAAAAGAGAAATAACAGAGGTGTACGCAGCAGATCTTATTTTAGAAGAACAACGCTTTGTTGATGACGTAAAAGAGTTTCTTCACATGGAAGTAACGCGGACAAATAAATAACTATGACAGAATACCACACCGTAAGCCTTGGAAAAAGCATCTCATATACAGGATACTTTGATTTTGCAAAACTCTGGAGAGTCATCAGAGACCATATGGAATCGCGAGGATACTTTTACACAGAAGCGCAACATAACGAAATAGTAAAAGAACACGGAAAAAATATTTTTATAGAAGTAGACGTTGATCGCGAACTCACGGACTACGTAAAGGGGCGCATAAAAATCGAGTGCGAAGTACACCACCTCGTAGATGTAGAAGTGGATGTTAACGGGAAAAAAAAGGTGCTCAACGACGCAAAAGTACATCTCAAACTAGAAAGCTACGTTCTTACAGACTGGGAAGGAAGATTCGACGGCATGGCATATCTCTTTTTTATCCGTACAATGCTCGAAAAATTTGTATATCAAAGACAAATCAACAAGTTTAAACACATCACACAAGAAGACCAAGACTCGCTTATCAAAGAAATCAAAGCATACCTGAACCTCTTTAACTACTAACATGGCAGACGACCTTAAAACACTCAAAAAAGAACAAGCAAAACTACAACGACAAATAGCTTCGCTAGAAAAAAAGAATATGGCTGAGCCACAAGAGTTTCACGTAAAAAATAAGCCTACTAAAACACCTGAAAAACCGCTCTTTTTACCATCAAGCAACAATATTCTTGCATGGATAGGAGGAGTCATCTTCGCATTAGGACTACTCTTTTTTGTTGCATACGCATTTGAGCAAGGATGGGTAACAAAACCACTCCAAATACTCCTAGGCGTTGCTGCAGGAGCAGGACTTATGGCAGCAGGAGTGTGGATGAGCAAGAAACGACCCTTACAAGGAATGCTTATTGCAGGAGGAGGACTCGCAGTAGCGTACTTTTCTATCTATGCAGGATACGCCGCGCCCTCATACAGAGAAGCACTAGGAATATCATTTGCGGTAACAGTAGTACTGCTCGCAGCAGTTATGAGCGCAGGAGTATATTTATCAGCGCGACTGAAAAGCTCAACACTACTTGTAGAAACAATGATGCTCGCACACCTAGCACTATTCTTATCAGACCTAGGATGGCTCACTATCGCATACCTGTTTATCATTACCGCAGGATTTAGCGCGTTTGTAGCAGCAAACGCGTGGAGAAACGCAGCATACTTTGGGGGAGCAATCTCGATGTTTACTGTACTCATACTCTCAGCACTCTTAGAATATACTCAAGCACTCGTGCTCATAGCAGGATTGTTTATTATATACACTTGGCTTTCTGTATACAGAAATAACCGTCTTGCACAAATTCTTGTGATCACAGGAACATTTATCACAGGACTCACAGCAGCGGTAAACGCTCCTTTTCCAGAACATTACTTCGTTGGGATGCTCGCAATTATCTCTTTAGCATTCGCACTTAGTATTCGCGGCGAGCGCCACAACAAATGGTACTATGTGGCTGCAGCAGCGTTTGCAGCGTTCTGGGTGCCAGTCGCACTTGAAAACGCTTATGTCACACCAGCACTCTTCACACTGGTTTTCATACTTGGAATTGTCGGGGCGCGAAACAAGCAATCATTTCTTGCTGAAACAGCAGATATCATCGTGGTTTTTGCTTTACTAAAACTACTCTTGTTTGACACATGGATTATTGATGATATCTCTCGACTTGTTGCGTTCATATTTGCAGGGGCCGTCTTGCTCATCCTGACATGGCAATACACAGTGACTAATCGCCAGGACAAACACTTCGTGTTAGCTGGGTTTCTCATTGCACTCATTGTCTGGGCACTTATAGACGTGCCTACCATCGCAAAAACTCCAGCGCTCTTAGGCCTTGCAGGAGCAGTATTTATTGCAGGAAGAACATTGCAAAAACCAGAACTACGATACTATGCCCACGCAGTGCTGGGAGTAGTGCTTGCCAAAGCGCTCTTGTATGACACTCACGCACTAGAAACGATGGGAAGAGCGCTCTCTTTAGGTCTTTTTGTACTGGTACTGATTTTGCTGCGCATCTTTGACGACGCAGCATCGCCCTATCTGCAAAAAGCATACACAATACTCGCAGCGCTCATTGCAGTACTACTGATAATGATAGAACTCTCAGGAATGCAAATCACGCTGCTCTTGGGACTTGCAGGAGCAATCTCATACACTGTGGGAACAACAAAAAATGCTTTAGAAGCAAAAATTGTGGGGATTGTGTTGATATCAATGTCCGTGCTTAAACTCTTCTTAATTGACACGCTCACACTCAGTCCCGGGCTTCGAATCATCGCATACATCACGCTTGGAGCACTGCTTTTGGGAGCAAGCTTGTTTTATTCGCGCAGCAAGCAATAACACCTTTTTTGATGTGTTTGTTTCCCACTGGACATACGTCAAAAAATGTTATATGTCATAAATCCCTCTCCTTACTGTGAGTCCTGAAATAGCTGAAATTATGGGAATACATATCGGTGACGGGTGTTTAAGTCGAAACGCACGTTACTCAGAGTACTATCTCGGAGGCCATATAACCGAAGAAAGAGACTATCACGATTCTTGGGTTGCCTTCTTGTACAATAAGCATATTTTGCAGCCATACTTTGGATTGACTGCTCCATACAAAGAACACCCCAAGCTAGGTATTTATGGATTTCATATTTTTAACGAGGGTCTGGTGCAATTTTTTGAGGTGCTGGGTATCTCTG